>CAZXYV010000310.1:0-2645 GCA_964645025.1 uncultured Dehalococcoidaceae bacterium
CAGGGTATCGGCACAATATTATTCCAGAAGGCCATCGCATGGTCAAGGGATAAATGCTGCCAGCAACTGAAAGTAGAAACACAGAACGTCAATGTGGCTGCCTGTGAGTTTTATGTTAAGCAAGGTTGTAAACTGGGGGCCATCAACAGATACGCCTACCAGGGTGACCCATTAATCAAGGCAGAACTTCAGCTTCTCTGGTATCTGGATTTGTAGAGAAAATAAGTTAGTAAGTTTTAACCCTCGGGGTAAATCACCAGCCGGCGCATACCGAGCCAGTAAACCAGACTGATGACGACCAGAGCGGCGCCTACCACTCCGAAAGTCCACTGGTACGAATGAGCCGCGATGAGCACTCCAGCCAACATCGGGCCGGTTGACTGGCCTATGTCCATGATGCTGGAAAGTATCCCCAGAGCGCCTCCCCGGCCCTCTGAACGGGATAAATCAGCCACCAGGGCCGAAGTGGAAGCCGTCACCGTGGCCAGCCCTAACCCGAAGACAGCCATCAACACTATCAACACCAGGTAGTTGGCGAAGACGGCGATAATGGCGGTGGCTATACCTCCTATCACCAGACCGGCGGAAATCAAAGGAATACGCCCGTAACGGTCGGACAGGCGTCCCATGATTGGCTTGGTGAAAGTAGCCGCCAGTATCTGAAAGGTAAATAGTAAACCTATCTTAAAGGCCGAATAGCCGAGTTTTTCATTTAAATAGATGGGCAGGAACGTTTCCAGGGCGCCGAAGGCGAAGTACTGCACCGCCTCGATTCCGCTCGTAGCCAGAATACCCCCGTGACGAAAAACAAAGGCGATTTCCTGACCGTACTTACCGCGCTGCTGCTTCAAAGACTGCCAGGCGGAGCCGGAAGTCGCAATGGCCAGGGGTAACCTGATAACCGCGACGAGAGCCAGTACTCCGGCCACCCCGTCGGCCAGATAGACCCAGCGAAAATTATCGCCAAAGATGAGGAGTCCCCCCACCAGGGGAGCCAGGAAGCGGCCTATCATGGTGGCGGACGAATACCAGGCCATGCGCTCACCCCGCCTTTCCTGAAAGGTATCCGCTATGGCGGCGGCAGCTACCGGACCCAGTATCGCCGTGGCCAGCCCGTGATAGATGCGTACCATGACCAACTGCCAGGGTGAAGTAATTAATAGATATAGAAAAGGTGCCGTGGCGAACACGACCACGGCCATCATTAACACCCGGCGGCGCCCGATAAGGTCGGAAAGAATGCCCGCCGGCAGGCTAACGACGATACCTACGACCGTCGAGGCCGCCGCAATAAAGCCCACGGTGAATACGGGCACGCCCATGGAGCGGATGAAAAGTGGCAAAGCCGGGTTCTTGGCCATCGTTGAGCTGAAGATGGCCAGGCCGCCCATGATACAGAGCAGTACGAAAGGTGAAGGTTTTAGCCGCATGGAGCTTCCCCGGTCGCTACAATAGTTGCTGCCTATTTAAGAAATAATTTTAATCCAAAGTACAAAGCAGATGCAAATTATGACTGTGGTTCTATTGACTTGCCGTGGAACAAGACATATACTCTGGCAAAAAGGAGGCAAATGATGCAGTGGATTACCCGTTCCCACGTTCACGTTGACAGGGTCGCCTGTCCTTGGCTTATCAGCCGCTTTGTCGATAACGCCGCAGAGTTCCTTTTTGTGCCTGTCAATCAGGTAAAGGAGCTTGCCGCCCGGACCGGCGCCATCCCGTTTGATGCGCCGGATGTCGATCTGGGACATCATGATGGCCGCTGTTCTTTTGAGACGATAATGCTCAAGTACGAACTCAAGAACCCGGCTCTGGTGCGGATGGCCAAGGTAGTTCACTCCGCCGATGTCGCGCCCGATATTGATAAAGACCCGCTGGCGCGAGGACTTGAGGCCATTGCCGTCGGTTATAGCCTGCGCTATCCCGATGATGAGGAGAACCTGGTAAATCAATTCGAGGTATACGACGCTTTGTATGCCTGGTGCTGCCTTCAAGTAGCGAAGGGCTAGTTACGTTAGCACGCTATTCCTTGGGAGTGTCTACCATTTACCCAACTCTTTCAGTACTTTGACCACCCTCCACGTTTCAGCACTTACCGCCGTGCCGCCCATCACGACGGCGATGGACACAGCCTCCATGATTTCGGCTTTAGTAGCTCCGGCTTCGATGGCGTCCCTGGTCTGGCCGATAATGCAGCGGGTGCATCCGGCCTGGAACCCTACCGCCAAGGCTATCAGCCGTTTGACTTTGCGGCTGAGCGCTCCGTCCTTATAGGCCTCTTTTCTAAAGGCGGTATAGAGAGGCATGACATCGGGCAGTCCTTTGTCAAATTCGTCCCGGTCCTTGCCCGTATCGGTGTAATAGGCTACCTGGTTTTCCATGACGGCATCCTCCTCGTATTTTTAAAATATCCTGACTGGGTATATTGTTGGCATAACTGTATAGAGTGATTATACAATACGGGCAGCGGGCCTAACCAGAGGGGTCGCCGGGGAAAGCCGGTGTAAAATTGGAGAGGTTGGTTTAAAATGGTCGGGGCGGGCAGGTTTGAACTGCCGGCCTCTTGGTCCCGAACCAAGCGCGCTACCAGGCTGCGCTACGCCCCGCCAGCAGTAATTATACACTGGCTCACCTGCCCCGGCAAG
>CAZXYV010000311.1:0-2641 GCA_964645025.1 uncultured Dehalococcoidaceae bacterium
CCAGACGTACCATTTTCTCGAAGGAAAGGCATTTTCGTCCGCATACTTGCCATAAGCCGGTGATACCTGGCTTAACGCCAAGCCTTTTCCGATGCCAGTCCTGATACATCGCCACGGCAAAAGGAATATCAGGTCGGGGACCAACAAAGGACATCTCGCCTTTAAGTACATTAAAAAGCTGTGGAAGCTCATCCAGGTTTGTTTTACGAAGTAGGTCACCAAACCTGGTCACCCTTAAATCACCCACAACCTTGTATACGGCTTGCCCGTTCTGGTCTATCTTATAAGGGGCATCTTCGAGGACATACTTAACTAGGTATGACTTATACTCATGGTCATCATTATTTATATACATCGTTCGGAATTTATATGCCGTAAATATTCGTCCGTTCTCGCCCACCTGTTCTCGACGGAAAATGGCGCTTCCCGGTGAATCAAGTCTGATCCCTATGGCAATAAGTGCTAGAATAGGGGATAAAATCACTATGGCGACAAGTGCCAGCATACGGTCAAGCATGCTCTTCCACCATTGATATGTAGCTAGATAGTACATTCTCGTTTGTTTCTTCGAGTTAGTTACATGCGTTAGACATCTCTCGCTTCGAAGAACATCTGTATTGTTTAACATCTGTATCTCCGGTTTAGTGCCCGTAATTGAATTAGTATCATTTCCTAAAATCATAATCTGTGATAGTTAGGAACGGGTGAAATGGAAGTTAGCATTTGGTTAGAACACAAGTCAACCAACTATCAAGGTTCACTCCCTGGGTGTTTGGTATATGGCTATTCTGCTCCAGGGTCTGCAAGCCTACCACGGACGTGGTCCTGCTTATCAGAGCGGAGTTAAACGATGCGCCAGAACAATAGCGAATTGGGAGGTTAATAAACATCAGGAAATTAAAAGGTGCTTACGGTTTCTTTCAGCCCTTCCTCCAAGTTGTATTTGGGACGGTAACCGAAAGCCCTGGCTTTGGAAATATCAGCCAGACTATGTAGTATATCCCCGGGTCTTTGAGTCTTATAAATCGGCTTGACAGCTCCATTACCTACCAACCCGATGATAAGCTCTACCAGGTGGTTGATGGTCACCCTGTTGGCCCCACCGATATTGAAAATACCGGTAGCCTGGCTCTCGGCGGCGAGGATGTTAGCTTCGGCAACATCTTTGACAAAAGTGAAGTCACGGCTCTGCTCACCATCGCCGAAAATTATCGGCGGCTTCCCTTCCTGTGCATTAGTAATAAATAAAGGGATAACGGCCGCGTATGGTGAGTTGGGATCCTGCCGCGGACCATAGACGTTGAAGTACCGCAAGCAGGCGGTATTGAGGCCATAGATTTCCTGAAATACCTTGCAGTAATATTCCCCGGTGAGCTTGGTGATAGCGTATGGGGACAGGGGCTTAGGAATCATATCTTCAACCTTCGGTAGAGTAGGAGTATCTCCGTATACGGATGAGGACGAGGCATAGACCACTTTTTTAATACCCTTATCCCTGGCAGCTATAAGCACATTTAGCGTGCCGGTGATGTTGGTATGATGGGAAGCTTTTGGATTTTTAATACTACGGGGGACGCTGGGCACGGCCGCCTGATGGAAAACATAATCGGCACCTGAAAAAATCTTCCTTAGCAGGCGCAAATTGGTAATACTGCCCTTAATAAGCTCGGCGTTCCCGTTCCCGAGTAACGGTTCTATGTTTGATACTCTGCCTGTGGACAGGTTATCGAGAATAATAACCTGATAGCCCCGCCTGATTAGTTCCTGAGCGAGGTGTGAACCAATAAATCCAGCACCACCAGTTACAATAGCTTTCATTTTACAGTGACCGACTTAGCCAGGTTACGCGGCTTGTCAGGGTCTTTGCCTCCTTTCAGGGCAAGGTAATAAGCGAGTAGATGGAGCGGGGCAATGGATACCAGCGGATAGAAGAGTCGGTCGACATGAGGGATTTCTATCCAGTAATCATAAAGCTTATCCTCGATGTCGGATACGCCGATAATGAAAGCCCCCCGCGACTTAGCCTCCATGCTATTGTCCAGGGTTTCGTAGAAGGTAGAGTCATTGGGGCAGATAGCAACCACTGGCGTCTGCTCTTCGATGAGGGCCAGGGTCCCGTGTTTCAGTTCACCAGCCGGTAATCCCTCGGCATGTATGTAGGAGATTTCTTTGAGCTTCAGGGCTGCTTCCGAGGCTATAGGAAAGTTCATCCCCCTGGCGATGTAGTAGAAATCCCGGCTGTCCCTGAACCTTTCGGCAAGCTCTTCCAATCCGGTCCCATTCCTTCTTAGCATTTTCGTCATCTCACTGGAGATTTCCTGCAGGCTCTTAACGGCTTGCTTAAATTGATTGACCATGGCGAAAGAGAGGAGATAGAAAATGGTTAGCTGGCTAATTAGAGATTTGGTCGCGGCCACGGCTACCTCTGGCCCGCAATTAAGGTAGATGACATCATCGCTCATACGACAAAGCATTGAATTAGGTCTGTTTACTATTGAAATAATCCGTGCTCCATTGGCTTTGGACCTTTTTACCCCCTCAATGACATCAGCGGTTTCACCACTCTGGGAAACCGCAATAACCAGGGTATTTTTATCAATAGATTCGGAGAAGTATTGAAACTCAGAAGCCATGACCACGT
>CAZXYV010000312.1:0-2629 GCA_964645025.1 uncultured Dehalococcoidaceae bacterium
GCTCTCCGAGTAGCCCAACAGCAAGTAATCAGGCACAAATAGGCGGACTTGCAGGAATGATTGGAACGCCACAAAATGGCCCTTACCAAAGCAATGTTGTTATTCAGCTTGTGAACCCCGGTTCTGCATATATGTCTCTAGATGAACTGCGACGGAGAGTGGAATATTACACCGCCAAAGCGAATAGTTTTCCTTTCTTTGAGTTCCTCAGCCAGGAATTGAACAAGCAGGCACCCAAATATTCCCACACTGCCGGCGAGCTGACCCAAATGATAAGCATAGCATATAACTCCTATGATCAGTCCCCGGCCATTAAGATAATAGTGACCGGTACCAGTGACCAAGAGGCTTCATTCATCGTCGGATTCGTGCCTCAGGCCTTTCAAAGTTATCTGATTGCCGAAGAACAACATATACAACAAACGCAATACGAAAATACCCTGAAAGCAATAGACCTTGGCAAGAAACAACTCCTTGAAGCGCAGCAAGAGATGAAAGCGATGGCACCGCCCACCAATGCTGATTTCAGCCTCGATCCGAGTTATATTGCACTCACTGCTAAAATTCAGGCACTGGAGCTTGAAGTCAACCGCCAGGCGACCGAGCAGGCCACCCTAGCCGCTAAGGGCGGTGTCAGTAAAGATAGCATAGACACACCGGAGCAGGAGTACCAGAAAACCTTGCAAGAGGCAAGGCTTATTAGCGCTGCCCTCTTCCAAGCTCAACAGGAGCTGCTTGCTATGGAATTGCCGGGCTACAGCAGCGATAATGCCACTTACATTGAACTTAATACCAGGGTAAACGGGCTGGAAATCGCACTTAATAAGTTGACTAACGGTTACACAAAGGATTTGAATGAAGGTTTCACAACGCATGTGAATGGACTGGTTGACCTGATCGCCAGCGGTATCTCAAGCGATGATGCGGTTTATACGGATTTGTTATACAAGATCACCACTACCAGCAATGACTTGGCTGAGGCTAAAGATAAACTCGCCAAGTTTAAGGACCAGGCGGGTAATAATAATATCACCGCTACCCTTGACTACCAGCTTGTCAAAAATAAGGTAGCTACTCTCAACACAGAAATGTCCGCCATAGTGGGAAAGCTGACTGCGTTGGAGCGCAAGAGGGCAACGGGGGAGACCCCACAAGAAGACCAAACGGCCTTTGAAAGAACCAGTGCCGCTCTGGCTAACGCCAGGATAGCCCTCGCCAGTCTAACGAGTCAGGCAAGCGCTACCCGACTAGAGGGAGACCCCGAATATGAGGTTGTCAAAGCCAGGGTTAATAATCTAACAACAACACTGACAAACCTGACATCGAAACTGAGCTCGTCGCTCACGAACGATACCAATTCAGCGGAAATAGCCGGCTATCTCGTTGCGGGTAATCCCTCAATACCCAGTCCTGTAGTTCCAGCAAGGATGAGGGCTCGAAACGCCCTGATGATGGGTGCGGTACTCGGTGTGGTTATTGCCTGGGCAGCCCTGAACTTCAAATGGCTGGTTAAAACACTATCTTCCTCACCCGAAAAGCAAAAGGAGGAGGACGAGGTATAAAGAGGGTATTAATGGTTACCGGAGCCGCCAGTTTTATCGGAGCTCATCTTGTGAACCAGCCATTAATGCCAGGCGGTGGGATTGGATAGTTTTGGTAATTATAAAGTGTTCCTGAATAGGCTATTCCTTTCTCATCTCAGTTAATAGAATTCTAAACAGCAGGTAGGGAGATGAAAGTATTGATAGTTACCTGTATGTATCCTACCAAGGATATGCCAGCTCTGGGTACCTTTGTCCAGGATCAGGTGGAATCCTTGCGAAAAGAGGGGGTGGAGATAGACATCTTCTTTGTCTGTGGGTTGAAGCACAAGCTCAACTATTTATGGGCAATATTCAGGTTATGGGCTTGGCTTCTGACTCATCGCTATGACCTCATCCACGCCCACTACGTGTTTAGCGGCCTAATTGCTCGTGCTCAGTTTCTCTACCCCATAGTACTTACCCATCATGGCCTTGAGGTGTTTACGGGTTGGCAGCGCTTCCCTTCGCGCATCATCAGCCGTTTGGTGGATAGGGTCATTCTGGTATCACAGGAGCAGAAGGAGAAGCTAGGATGTGCCAAGGCTGAAATCATTCCCTGTGGTGTCGACCTTGACGTATTTAGCCCCATTCCCCGCGAAGAGGCACGAAGAAGGCTCAATCTTCCTCCACCCGATAAGAAGCTAGTGCTGGTATTATGGGCGAGAGAGCTTACCACCCGCCCTGAGAAAAGGTTTGACATCGTCAAGTCTGCGGTAGCCTTAGCCCAGGAAAGAGACCCGGCGATAGAGCTGGTTACAGTTACCGGTAAGCCCTATCAGATGATACCTCTATACATGAATGCATGCGATGTGCTGCTCCTCGTCTCAAATGCGGAGGGCTCTCCGATGGTTATTAAAGAAGCCATGGCCTGTAATTTGCCCATTGTCTCTACCCAGGTGGGTGACGTGGCTGAGGTCATCAAGGGCACCGACGGTTGTTATTTATGTAGTCAGGACCCGTCTGACGTGGCAGAGAAATTGAGACTAGCTGTGAGACACCCAAAGCGTACCAATGGACGGGATATGATCCAGCATCTAGAGCGGGGC
>CAZXYV010000313.1:0-2611 GCA_964645025.1 uncultured Dehalococcoidaceae bacterium
CAGGGTGAACCCCCTCTCCCTCAGGGCGAGGGGGATGTGTTTATAAGAAGGGGGCCTCGCCCCCTTCTTTATTATTTCTTCCCCTTCCCCTCGCAGGGGAAGGGGATTAAGGGGATAGGGTAAGTACCTCTCAGTGTCATTACACATCAATAATCCTAAAAAGCATGTTTTAACACCACCTCTGTATATCAATTTTCGGCGAGCTTGCGATAATGATGTAATAAAATGAGCTTTGTCCAAATTCTCATGCCTCTTTCAGGCCGATTTGCTGCACGACTTCCCAGGCTACTTTATCCGGGATATGGTAAACGGATAAATCGCCTTCGCCCGCTTCCGGCGCGGTGCCCCCCACCTTGACCAGCGCCACGCTGCGCCCCACCCTTTTCAGGTCCAGCAAAGCGCCCAGCAGGTCATCGGTGGGCTGGGCGGAGATGACCACGATGGTGCTGCCCCAGGGCAGATTCACCGCTTCCTGCCGGATGAAACTGGCAATCGGGGTTGTCTCAATCTGGTGGAGCTGCGCCAGGGTCTCCAGTATCCTCACCAGTTGGTCGGGATGCTGGCTGTGCGGCACCCTCGCCGTGCCCTGAGAAAAACGCGTTATCTGGTTGACATAGAGCCCGACGCGGAAACCGGCTTCCAGGGCATGCTGTGAAATTGACGCCGCGGTGATGATACCAAGCTCCTGCAACTGAAAGACGCTCCCCCATAGCGGCGCTTTAAGGGTGCGTACATCCAGAAAAAGGCTAAGGTCTACCGTAGTCGTCGGCTCATAAACCCTGGTCTGCAACCTGCCGATCCGGGCAGTGCTTTTCCAGTGAATCCGTTTCAGGCTATCGCCGGGGACGTAATCCCGCACACCGGCGGTGAGCACCGGGTCCTGGAAAAGGTGCCGTTTCAAGCGGATATCGCCAAAGAACTGGCGCGATGGAATACCCAGCTTTTCCAGCGGCACCAGGCGGGGATACACAAAGAGATAGTCCAGCGTCTCGATACGCTTTTCCCGGCGGAAGAAACCGAAGAGGTCACCGGAGCGGATACTTGACGGCCCGAAGATAAACGTGCCCCTTTGTTCACACCGTATCGGGAAGCGGCGCTTCACCCGGTGGTACATGTTGATGGGAAACATGTTGCTCAGGACGACGCGGTCTTCAGAGGTCGGGGTGGCTTTACCCTTGAGGAGGGTGACTCTCTCCGGCAGCTCGTCTTCGATTTGCAGCCAGGGCAGCGGTAGAGGTTTCCGGTTATTTATCTCTATTTCATAGACGACTTCCTCACCGAAAAAGACCCTGTTCCGGCTGAGGCGGCGCCGGTACTCGACGCGGTCGAGGCAATACCTGTTCCAGAGTCGTGATACGCCGCCGGTCAGCAGAAACAGCAGGGAAATCAAAGCCAATTGTACCTGGTGCAAGGCCAGGCTGACAATCAGGATTAATATCGCGATAAGCAGCCAGTAGTCGCCCCGCATCGCTACCTCTCCCCGGCGACGGGTCCTTCTTCCACCGGCACGGCTACGGAGCCCATTATCTCTCTAAGGGTCTGCTCGGCCTTATGGCCATGCAACCGGCTCTCGGATTTGGTGATGATACGGTGGATTAACACGGGTGTAAGCAGGTACTTAACATCGTCGGGGGTGACGAAAGCCCGGCCCCGCAGCGCCGCCAGGGCCTGGGAGGCGTTATACAGCGCCAGCATGGCGCGCGGGCTGGCCCCCAGCTCTACTGCGGCGTGTTTCCTGGTAGCATGGATAAGCCGGATAATGTAGTCTTCCACATCGGCGGCGACATGTACCTCGCGGCAGGCCTGCTGCATTTTCAGGAGGTCAGCGGAGGAAATTACCGGCGCCAGCTCGGCCAGAGGGTCGGAACAGCGGAAGCGGGACAGTATCAGGCGGTCATCTTCAGCCGAAGGGTAACCTATCTGGATTTTCAAAAGGAAACGGTCGAGCTGGGCTTCGGGGAGGGGGAAGGTGCCCTCAAGCTCGATGGGGTTCTGTGTCGCCATTACCAGGAAAGGCCGGGGCAGCGGTCGCGTCTCGCCTTCGGCGGTCACCTGGCGCTCCTGCATCGCTTCCAGCAGCGCCGACTGCGTCCGCGGCGTGGCGCGGTTGATTTCATCTGCCAGCACTATCTGCGACATGACCGGCCCGGGGCGGAACTCGAAGTCCGACGTCTTCTGGTTAAAGATATAGGTTCCGGTAATGTCCGAAGGCAGGAGGTCCGGCGTGCACTGGATACGCCGGAAGCTGCACCCCAGCGATTTAGCCAGGGACTTGGCCAGGACTGTCTTGCCCAGCCCCGGCACGTCCTCGAAAAGGATATGCCCTTCGCAAAGCAGGGCGATAATGGCCAGCTCGACCACCTCGCCCTTGCCCACGATGACGCGCTCCACGTTTTCCTTGATTCTGGTGGCAGCGTCTTTAATCTGCCGGACAATTGTTTCTTCCATATTTGAAATCACTCTCTGTTTCCCCTATTATAACAACATAACATTGCCAATGCTATTCAGACCGCGGGAAATCGTAAAAAAAATTATCTCAAGAACGCCCATCCCGCTGGTGGGACAGCAGCTAAACCTGATGAAGATTGAGGCGCTGCTGGACGAGTTTTAG
>CAZXYV010000314.1:0-2610 GCA_964645025.1 uncultured Dehalococcoidaceae bacterium
TAGAGGGGACGGTGTGCGAGGCATGGGTTGCCTCGGCCAAAAGGGGCAGCCCCAGCGCTTTTATGCCATCGCGCGTCATCTGGCCGATGCGAACATGCCTGGCGAAGACGTTCTGGATTCCTTCTTTTAATATCATGTCCAGCGCCACGGAGAAGGCAAACACAACCGAGACTACCGGCGTCCAGGGGTTCTCGCCCTTTTCCAGGTAGCTCTTGGCCTTGCCGAAGTCCCAGTAAAAACGGGGCATCCTGGCCTGCGCGAAAGCCTTCCAGGCCTCCGGACTGACGCTGACCATGGCCATGCCGGGTGGTACCATCCAGCCTTTCTGCGAGCCGGTGACGACGACGTCACAGCCCCACTTATCCACCGGCAGGTCGATAGATGACAGGCTACTGATAGCATCGACGACTAACAGCTTGCCGGCGTCTTTAACTATCTTGCTGATAGCGCCCAGGTCATTGGTAACGCCGGTAGAGGTCTCGTTATGGGTCACCAGCACCGCCTTGATGTCCGGGTTGGCTTTAATCGCTTTCTTGACGGCATCCGGGTCGGCAGCTTTACCCCATTCGAAGTTGAGGGGGACTACCTCGGCGCCAAAGGTCCTGGCGATAGCCGCCCAGCGGTCGCCGAAGACACCGATGGATACGGACAGGACTTTATCTCCGGGGGAAAGCACGTTGACGACGGCGGCCTCGAGGCCGCCCGTACCCGAGCCGGTTAGTAAATACAGGTCATTCTTGGTCTGGAAGACCTGTTTCATTTTCTCCGTCACGTCGTTGATCATCTGGTGATATTCCGCCCCGCGATGATTAATCATGGGGCGCGCCATCGCCTTCAAGACCTCCGGCGGACAGGGAGTGGGTCCCGGGATACGTAACTGTGCCATGCTTTTCTCCTTATATTTTATTATTTTTAAGTAGTTTTCAGATAGCGCCGTTTACCCGCTTTAATAATAACATTTTTGCCGATATTTTGATTGATATCAATGATTTTAATGCCATCGATGCTGACCGCGCCCTGCAGGATGAGGCGGTTGGCTTCACTGCGGCTGGCGGCCAGGCCGGAGTCCACCAGCAGCCGGCTGATAGTGGTATCGGCCGAGATATTAAACTCCGATATCTCATCCGGGAGCTCTTTTTTCTGGACAACTTTGATGAAATATTCCCCCGCTTCTGCGGCTGCCTTTTCGCCGTATAGCTGGGTGACGATTTCCCTGGCCAGGCGCTTTTTGAAAACCATCGGGTTTTCTGTTTTATTTTCGAGCTGTTTTTTAAACTCCACCAGCTCCTCAGCCGGGACGTCGGTAACCAGTTCGAAGTAAGGCAGGATAAGGTCGTCACTGATGGACATCGTCTTGCCGTAGATTGTCTCCGGCGGTTCGGCCACACCGATATAGTTGCCGAGGCTTTTGCTCATTTTTTTGGAACCATCGGTCCCTACCAGCAAAGGCGTCATAAAAACCTGCTGCGGCTTTTGCCCTATCATCGACTGAAGCTCCCGCCCGACCAATAAATTGAATTTCTGGTCAGTCCCCCCGAACTCGACGTCAGCCTGTATGGCTACGGAATCGTAGGCCTGGAGCAGGGGGTAGAGCAGCTCGGTTATGGCGATGGGTCTGCCTTCGTTGAACCGTTTATTAAAATCATCGCGGGCCAGGAACTGGGCGACGGTGAACTTGCTGGTCAGCCGGACGACGTCAGCCAGGTCGAACTTACCGAACCACTCGCTTTGCCACTTTATCTCGGTCTTTTCCTTGTCGACAACCATGAAAAACTGCTTCATATAGGTATCGGCGTTGGCCTTGACCTGCTCGGCGGTGAGCATTTTACGTGTCGCCGAAACGCCACTGGGGTCGCCGATTTGCGCTGTCCAATCTCCGACGATGAGAATAACCTGATGACCCAACTCTTGAAACTGCCTGAGTTTTCTGAAGACGACCATATGACCCACGTGAAGGTCAGGGGCGCTGGGGTCAAGCCCGAACTTCAGCCGCAGCTTTTTACCGGAGCGGAGCAGCTCGATGAGCTCTTCTTCGACGATAATCTCCGTCACCGCCCGCTTGAGCAGGTAGTTGATTTTCTTATCAGTTGGCGCTTTATTATTTGTCATGTTAGTTCACACCCATCGCTTCAAGTATATTTTGTCCCAGTGTAATATCCTGAGCAATCTGTTTTTTCAGTTCGGCGGCGTTGGCGAACTTCTTCTCGTCGCGGAGGCGGGCAACGATTTCCAGCTGTAGCTCCTTCCCGTACAGGTCGCCGTGATAATCGACGAGGTACGACTCTACGGAGCGCTCCGTATCGCCGAAGGTCGGGTTCCGCCCGATGTTCGTCATCGACTGGTACACTTTACCGTTAGCGCGCGTCAGGCCGACGTAGACGCCATCGGGCGGGAGGGCCTGCCCGGATTTCACGTCCATGTTAGCGGTGGGGAAGCCCAGCCCCTCGCCGCGCCCGGCCCCCTCCACCACTTTACCCCGGAGGCTGAAGGAACGGCCGGTGAGCTCGTGTACCTTTTTAATGTCTCCTTTGGCCAGGGCGCGCCGGAGCAAGGTGCTGCTGACCACTTCACCGTTGATTTTAAGCGGCGGCACCACGGTGACACCGAACT
>CAZXYV010000315.1:0-2597 GCA_964645025.1 uncultured Dehalococcoidaceae bacterium
AAGGTTCTCCCTGAAGGGGTCAGGGGGTGAGGATTAAATGGAGTGAGGTCAATTAATACAAAAAAACCAAAACCAAACTGAACCCAAAAGCAGGGTGCCAGCACCCACTAACCTGCACTAATGGCCTAGTCCCTGAATAGGCCAATTAGACATAAAATTTAAGCCAGTGGCTGGATGGAACATTGTGTCTCTCGTGTTAACCTTAAAATCGGGGAACCAGAAGGATTCATCCTGAAGGACTCATCCTGAAGGAGGCGTTTATGGAGAGCGAACGTGATGAAGATTTCCTGAGCATCTCGACGGTGCTAAACGAGCTGGAGAAGGACCTGTCCAGCCACACCATCGAGCTGAAGAGGGAGAAAGGACCATCCGGCCAAGAGGCCATTCTCAAGATTCTGGCCCGGGCGGCGGATGACCATAAGTTCCTGGCGCGGCTGGCCGAGGACCCGGCCAGGGTGCTTAAGGAGTACGACCTGACCGCCGAGGAAAAGGCCGCCCTGATATCGGCGGACCTGCGCCGGATTGAGTCGTGGGTCGGCAAGCTGGACAAGCGGCTGTGCACCTGGATATGGTGCCGCCTCCAGCAGGAAAAATGGTAAATAAGCGAGGTCTCGAATGAGCACTATCGAAACAAAGCAGAGTCAAGTGGCGGTGGCGCAAAAAGACGATAAAACCATCGCGGCCAGGGTGGATAAAGTCCTGGAGTCGTATACCCGCGAAAAAGCCAATCTTATCCCGATATTACAGCAGGTACAACTGGTGCTCGGTTACCTGCCGGAAGAGGCCATGAGGCGTATCGCGCAGTTTGTGGACGTACCGGAGTGCCGCGTCTTCGGCGTGGCGACCTTTTATGCCCAGTTCCAACTCCTGCCCAGGGGTCGGAATATCGTCCGGGTGTGCCGGGGCACCGGCTGCTATGTCAAAGGGGCGCCGCGGCTCGTCGATGAGCTGGAGAAGTTGCTGGGGGTCAAGGAAGGCGAAACAACGCCCGACATGGAATACACGCTGGAAACGGTGGCCTGTTTCGGTTCCTGCGCGCTGGCGCCGGTGATGGTGGTCAACGATAAAGTGTACGGTCGGATGACGCCGGATAAGGTGAAAGCGATACTGGGGCGTAAAGGTTAGCATTTTCACTCGAAGACGGCTGGAGATAGACAGTCCGGCCAGGAAAGTCAGGGGGAAATGATGAATTACGAAGAGATAAAAAAGAGAGCCGCCTCACAATGGAAAGCAATACAAAATAGCACACAACCACGTATCTTAATCGGTACGGGCACCTGCGGCATCGCCGCCGGGGCTGAAGAGATACTTCATACCCTCCGCCAGGAACTGGAAGTAAACAGCCTGAAGGCGGACATCATCCAGGTAGGCTGTATCGGCCTGTGTTACGCCGAGCCCCTGGTGGAAATAGCTAAACCTGGAAAGCCGAGCGTTTTCTACGGTAATCTCACGCCGGCGCTCGTGGGCGAGATTGTACGCGACTACCTCGTGGGGGATAATCCCCGGCCGGACCTGGCCCTGGGCACCCGGGGTGAAGGCAGCATCGACGGCATACCCCGCTTTTTCGACCTGCCGGCGCTGCAACCGCAAAAGCGCATCGTCCTGCGCAACTGCGGCAATATCGACCCGGCGGATATCAACCATTACCTGGCCAATGACGGCTACGCTGGTCTGGCTAGGGCGTTCAAGATGAAGCCGCAGGAAATCATCGATGAAATTAAGAAGTCGGGGCTGCGCGGCCGGGGAGGCGCCGGTTTTTCCACCGGGATGAAATGGCAGTTCTGCCATGATGCCCCCGGCTCTCAAAAATACATTATCTGCAATGCCG
This sequence comes from uncultured Dehalococcoidaceae bacterium, assembly GCA_964645025.1. Lineage (GTDB taxonomy): Bacteria > Chloroflexota > Dehalococcoidia > Dehalococcoidales > RBG-16-60-22 > Fen-1077. The sequence continues at coordinate 1,829 of CAZXYV010000315.1, forward strand.
ATGAGGGCGACCCCGGGGCTTTTATGAACCGGGCGTTGCTGGAGGGGGACCCCCACTCCGTCCTGGAGGGCATGCTCATCGGCGCTTATGCCATCGGCGCTTCCGAAGGCTACATTTATGTCCGGGCGGAGTACCCGCTGGCTATCCAGCGCCTGAAAGTCGCCCTGGAGCAGATGGAGAAAGATGGATTCCTCGGGGAAAATATCCTGGGTTCCGGCTTCAATTTTCATATTAAGATTAAGGAAGGCGCCGGCGCCTTTGTCTGCGGCGAGGAGACCGCGATGATGGCCTCTATCGAAGGCAGTCGCGGCATGCCCCGCCCCCGCCCCCCCTTCCCCGCCAACTCGGGGCTCTGGGGCAAACCTACCAATATCAATAACGTCGAGACCTGGGCCCACGCTTCGGCCATCATGCAAAAAGGGGCAGGCTGGTGGGCCAGCTTCGGCACCGAGAAGAGCAAGGGCACCAAGACCTTTTCGCTGGTGGGTAAAGTGGTGCGGACCGGGCTTATCGAAGTGCCCCTGGGCATTACCCTGCGTGAAATCGTTTACGGCATCGGCGGCGGTATTGTGGGCGGTAAAAAGTTCAAGGCTGTCCAGACCGGCGGTCCCTCGGGCGGCTGTCTACCGACGAGTTTTCTCGATTCGCCGGTCGATTATGAATCACTAGCAAGCGCCGGCTCTATCGTCGGTTCGGGTGGCATGGTGGTCATGGACGAAGATAACTGCATGGTGGATGTGGCCAGGTATTTCCTGACGTTCATCCAGCT
>CAZXYV010000316.1:0-2596 GCA_964645025.1 uncultured Dehalococcoidaceae bacterium
GATTTACGACTACGGAAAGGGCGTCCGTGGCGACCTGGATCTGGTAAACGTTAACGCCCTTAGCTTTAGCCTGGTCTATCTCTTTGGCGGTAATCAGCCTGGAAGACTGGCAGATGTCCGTGGTGCCATCAATCAGAGAGGCGATGCCGACTCCCGAGCCAGGGCCACTGACGGCGATGCTGACCTTGGAGTTATCCTTCATGAAGTTCTCTGCCCATACCGAGCTTAAGGGGGTTACCGTGTTCGAGCCGATAATCTTGAATGAGCCAGAGAGGGAGGGAGTTGTGGTTGTTGGAGCAGTGGTAGTCGGAGCAGTCGCTGTTAGTGTCGAGTTGGTGCTGCAACCGGCGAAGACTAAGGTAATAAAGAGTACCAGCGCCAGGGGTAAGAGCCATTTTTTCATAGATTTGTTCAAGTTATTTTCTCCTTTTAATAGTTTTTTCTTTCTTCTATCCATGTGTTGCCTGTACCTCTCTTCCCAGTTCCTCAATCAACCTCTTAATTCTTGCTTTCACCTCATCTCTTATCTCTCTTACCTTATTTATCGGCTTTCCCTCGGGGTCTTCAATCTGCCAGTCCTCCATCGGGATAAAAGCGGCGGGGCATACTTTTTCCGCGCCGCAGCCCATCGTAATTACTTTATCGGCGCTTTTCATCATCTCCAGCGTCAGCAGTTTCGGCTGATGATGGCTGATATCCAGGCCTGCTTCACGCATAACCTGGACTACTATGGGGTTGACTCCAGAGGCTGGCTGGGTTCCGGCTGAAAAACCTGAGGCCTTGTTTACCGTAAGATGGTTGAAAAAGGCTTCCGCCATCTGGCTACGGCCGGAATTATGGACACATACGAACAAGACCCTTTTCTTTTCCATCTAATAATAGTCTAAATGCTGGAGTTTAAAGACAGATTAAGGTAATGTTAAGGTTTGGTTAAATTTGGGGGGTTATTTACGGGGAAGGCTGAAAGTAAAGGTAGAACCCTTACCCTCTTCGCTTTGAGCGTGAATATCGCCGCCGTGTGCCTGTATGGTATGCTTGGCGATGGCCAGTCCCAGTCCGCTCCCGCCGCCGGTACGGGCTTTATCGGCTTTATAGAAACGCTCGAAGACGTGGGGCAGGTCCTCTTTGGAGATACCAATGCCAGTATCGGCGATGCTCACCGTGACCGAGTTGTTATCATATCCGGTGGAGACGGTTACTTTGCCGGCAGTTTTATTGAACTTAATAGCATTGTGCACCAGGTTAATTAACGTCTGCCGGATTCTATCGTTGTCACCTTGGATATTAGGTAGGTCAGGAGATAGTTCTTTGGATAATGATACTTGCTGTCTTTCTGCCAGAGGATTCATCTCTGCTATAACCTCATCTACCAGAGCGTTAAGGCTCACTGACTCCCTTTTCAATTCAGATTGGCCGGTCTCAATGCGGGATAGCTGGGTCAGTTCGGCAACCATCTGGGTGAGGCGGTCAGCCTCACCTACAATCCTGCTAAGAAAATTCTGTGCCGCCTCTTTATCATCAATTGCGCCGCCTTGCAGGGTTTCAGCCATAGCTTTAATGCCGGCGATAGGAGTTCTCAACTCATGGGAAATATTACCCACCATTTCCCGCCGCATCGTTTGGAGGTTTCTCAACTCAGTGAGGTCTTGAAGCAGGATTAACTCTCCGCTTAATACACTGTTATTTCTAAGTGGTATCACGATAGCTCTGAGAAACCGCCGGGCGAATCCGGATTCGAATTGAGTTGTCTGTCCTTCACCTGTTTTGAGACATTTCTTTAATATCTCATCGACCTCATGGTCATGTACTACCTCGATGAGAGGTTTATTAACGGGGTCTGCTTCTTTGAATCCGAAGAGCTTACCCGCTGCTGGATTGGCCAGAATAATATTCCCTTCAATATTGGTCATGATAACGCCGTCAGCCATATTGGCGAGAATATTAGTAAGTTTAGTCTTCTCCGCAGAGATAGCCTCCACGGTTGTTTTGAGGTTGGAGGACATCTCATTAAAGGCCTGGGCAAGCTGACCGATTTCGTCTTTCGTTGATATGGTTATTTTTTGTCCCAATTGTCCACCAGAAATTCCCTTTGACGCTCTGGTAAGCTGTCGGATAGGTCGCGTCATTGTGCGGGCGATAATCCAGGCTGCCAGTATCGCCAGCACGGTGATGATAACTGTTGCCAGGATTATTGTTCGTGTTATATGACTTACGTTTTGTTCCACCGTGGTAATGGACAGCGCTACTCTGGCTATCCCCATGACTTTACCCTGGACGCTCACAGGCACGGCCACATACATCATCTGTTCTTTCAAAGTGGTGCTGTAGCGGGTACTCTCCCCGATGCCTGAAGACAGAGCATCCTTCACCTCGGGGCGCGTGCTATGGTTTTCCATGGCAGCGGGGTCTTCGATAGAGTCGCCTAGGACTGTGCCGTCCGGAGCAATGATAGTGACACGGCTATCGATTTCTTTCCCCAGCTTCTTGGCCAGAACGTCAGGAGCGTCTCCTTGCCCCAATAGAGAGGGCGAACTGGCTTCGGCGGTAATTCTCGCCTCCTGCTCCAGATTGAAGCGCAGGTTATCAAGCTGGGAGT
>CAZXYV010000317.1:0-2583 GCA_964645025.1 uncultured Dehalococcoidaceae bacterium
TCGCTGATGATATCGCCGGTAAGGTCGCCGGGCATGGTCACCTTGAGGTTCATAATCGGTTCGAGGAGGATAGGACGACCTTCAGTCATTCCTTTTTTGAAGGCGCCGGCGCCGGCGATTTTAAAACATATTTCCGAGGAATCGACCGGGTGGAAACTACCGTCGTAGAGCGTCGTCCTGATACCGATGACCGGGAAGCCGGCCAGCATACCTTCCGGATACGCTTCGAGGACACCCTTCTCCACAGCCGGGATATAGTTCCTGGGCACTGACCCACCGACCACTCTTTCGGTAAATTCATTTTCGCCTCGGTCAGGCAGGGGTTCCATCTCGATGAGCACATGCCCGTACTGGCCGTGGCCACCGGACTGCTTTTTATGCTTGTATTCGGCCTTGGCGGGCACGGTGATGGTCTCGCGGTAGGGCACCTTGGGGATAGCCAGCTCCACGTTAACGCCGAACTTACGCTGTATCTTTTCCGCGGCAACGGCCAGATGGGTATCGCCCATCCCGGAGAGGATGGTCTCGCCGGTGCCCAGCTCACGGTGTACGGTCAGGGTGGGGTCTTCTTCCGTCAAACGGGATAACGCCGAGCCCATTTTATCGATGTCGGTCTTGGTCTTGGGGTGCACGGCGTTACGGAAAATAGGCTTGGGGAAAATGATAGGTGTCAGCTTGACGGGTTTATCCTGGGCGCACAGCGTATGCCCGGTAGCGGTCACATTTAGTTTAGCCACGGCACCGATATCGCCGGCCTTGATCTGGGGCACCGGCTCCTGCGTCTTACCCCGCATCATGAAAAGCTGGCCGATACGCTCGTTAGCGCCCTGGTCGGCATTCCAGGCCTGGGAGTTGCTGCTGATAACGCCGTTATAAACGCGGAAATAGGTGAGCTTGCCGACATAGGGGTCGGCAGTGGTCTTGAAAACCAGGGCGGCCAGCGGTGCTGCTTCGCTGGGTTCGATAGCGCCGCTGCCGGTGGCCACTTTCTGTTCCTTGGGTAGCGGCAGGTAGTCGCATATCGCATCCATCAACCGGTTAACGCCGATATTTTGCAGGGCCGAGCCGGTCAGTATGGGTACGATGCGGCCTTCCAGCACCGCCTGGCGGAGAGTTTTCGTGAGTTCTTCCGGACTGATTTGTTCCCCGCCCAGGTATTTCTCGATAAGTTTATCATCAACCTCGGCAATGGCCTCGATGAGCTTCTCCCGGTAGGTGTCCGCCTGGGCTTTAGCCGCGGCCGGTACCTCGGCCTCCTTGGTCTGCGCGCCAGCGCCGGTATAGGCTTTCATCGCCAGGAGGTCGACGACTCCCTGGAAACCGGTATGGGCGCCGATAGCTACCTGTAAAGGCAGGCACCGGTTACCGAGTCTGGCGCGGATTTCGTCCACGACTTTAAAAAAGTCGGCATTTTCCCGGTCCATTTTATTGACAAAGACTAAACGAGGTAGCTTGGCTTCTTCGCAGTAACCCCAGACCATCTCGGTGCCCACTTCCACGCCGGAGGTAGCGCAGACGACGATGACCGCCCCTTCGCTGACCCGCATACCCGCCTTGGTCTCGCCGACGAAATCGGCATAGCCCGGGGCGTCGAGGATATTGATTTTATGTTTACGCCACTCGTAAGGAATGATGGACAGGTTGATACTGATTTTGCGTTTTATCTCGTCGGGGTCGTAGTCGGAAGTCGTGTTGCCTTCATCGACTCTACCCAACCGGTTGGTGACTCCGGCTGTGAAAAGCATCGCTTCGGACAAAGATGTCTTACCGGCACCTCCGTGGGAGAGGAGAACCACGTTATGGATGCTATCGAGTCCGTAAGTCTGCATGTCACCACCTGCTAAAGAAAATTTACGCTATTATTATACTCGCAGTCCGGTGAATACGGCAAGCGCTATGAATAGACCAGCGGTAATAATAACCTCGTATCTGAAGCGAAAATACCGGCGGTTTGTGCTACTTTCCCCATCTATCTTTGATGACTATCTCCGCCAGCTCTTTCCGGGGCGGTGCTTTGACTTCGTACCTGGGGTCGGGGTAGCCCAGCGGCGTCATCTCGACCACGCAGAATCCAGGGGGAACGCCAAGAATTTCAGCTACTTTTTTAGCATCAAACAACCCAAGATGTACCGTGCCCAGCCCCAGGGCGTGGGCCGCCAGCACGATGTTTTGCATCGCCAGGGCGACATCGAACATATACCAGTCGCCCTTATCCGTGGCGAAGGTACCGGCATTACGCCCCGATTTACCCAGTTCGGCACAGGCAACGATGGCTACCGGGGCCTGTATAATAGCATCAGCGCCACCATTTTTTATCGGCACATTGTCTCTTACGGCCCCGATGAGGCAATTAGCTAGCTCAGTCTTTAGACCCGCGTCACGGACAACGATAAACCGCCAGCACTGCGTATTCTTCCATGATGGCGCCCAGCGGCCGGCTTCAAGTATGGCCTCTACCTTTTTATCGTCCACGGGGTCAGATGTATAGCGCCGGATACTTCTTCGGTTTTTAATGGCTTCGAACAAATCCATATTTTTGCCTCCTATTCAGATAATAATAAGATTATTTTAACCTATCCCCCT
>CAZXYV010000318.1:0-2576 GCA_964645025.1 uncultured Dehalococcoidaceae bacterium
CCGCGTTCCATAAGGATGAGCGTCTTCACCGCGTACCCCTGCCTACTTATCCATTCGAAAGACAACGGTATTGGATTGAACCAATAGAACCACCGCGGGGTCACTTTGCGTCCCAGGCGGGCTTGTCCAAAGTAGAAGACAACTTTGAACGCCCCATCAAACTGGAGTTAGTAAGCGACTATCCAACTGCCGGAGACCTGGAATCTAAAAATAATCACGTGGCTCCCCAAAATGAAGCTGAACGAATTATCGCAGAGGTCTGGCAGAAATTACTTGGAATCAAGCAGATAGGTACTCACGATAGTTTCTTCGATTTGGGCGGGACCTCGCTAATAGCGGTTCGCCTGTTTGCGGAGATTGAGAAGGCATTCGGTAGGAAGCTCCCCTTAGCCACACTCTACAAAGCACCCACTATCGAGCAACTGGCTGGTATCCTACGTGATGGTAATTATAAATCGACCTGGACATCTCTGGTAGAGATTCAGTCTGGTGGCTCCAAACCGCCTCTCTTCCTCATCCACGCGGGAGGTGGTAACGTACTAATCTATCGCGATTTAGTCCGTTATCTGGATCCGGAGCAACCCGTTTATGGGCTCCAATCACGGGGACTGGACGGGGCACAGCCTTTCCACACCCGTATTGAGGACATGGCGGCTCAATACATCCAAGAAATACAGACCGTTCAGCCCGAGGGCCCCTATTTATTGGGGGGATTTTGCATGGGCGGCATGGTAGCTTTAGAAATGGCCCTGCAGCTACAGAAGCAAGGGCTGGATGTAGGTTTGTTGATTCTTATGGAAACTTACAATTGGGGTAACATGTCAGCCAGGTCATTTCTTGGCAGTGTTGGCCATTATCTACAAAGAATCAATTTTGTTTTAAGTAAGTTCATCTCTGGAGAAAATCAATTCTTCCGGCGGCGGATTAATCTGGTTAAAGAAAGAATAGCCGTCAGGTTGGAGATGGTTAAATTTAAACTCGGCCACGAATTTCACCAGGGTAAAGGGCGGCATCTGTTGTTACACGAGCTCGAGAAAGCTAACGATCATGCCTGCGAGTGCTATGTTCCGAAAACTACATACCCGGGGCGAATTATCTGGATTTTACCAGAAAAAGACTACGCAATTTATAACAGTCCAGAATCCGGTTGGGACAAAACAGTCGCTGGAGGAGTGGAGCTTTACAGGATACCTGCGTATCGCCGGCAAATGCTTGATGAACCATATGTATCACTCCTGGCGGAGAAAATAAACACCTGCATCAAAGAGTTGTTAGAAGCGGAGAGCAGACAGTATGCCGGCCTTTTGAGTCGATAGAGCAGATTCAATATTTGCTGTGATGCGTATATTGGTATTACAGGAGAGACCCAAGATTATGATAATAACTATCGACCCCATTAACGATAATCGATGGGATGAATTTATTAACGCACACCCGGATAGGACTATCTTTCACAGCTCAGCCTGGGCAAAAGTACTCCGGGACAGATACCGATGCCGCCCAACCTACCAGGCAATAGAGAGTGAGCACGGTAAACTACTGGCGGTGGCACCATTCTTTACCCTCCATAGCCCTCTGTCGGGAAGGAAGCTCTCATGCCTACCCTGCAGTGAGTACTGCTTCCCGCTAGCCACTGCCGGAGGAGACGTAACTGAGCTGGTGGAAGCAGCGAAGGAGGAAGTACGCAGCGGCAACGTCTCTTATATAGAGATAAAGGGCTGGAAAGGCTCTGCTTCACCCGGGGAATTAGGTCTGAAGGAGTACTCTTATTATCTCAATCATACTACTGACCTCGGACACGATCCGGAAGTATTGAGGGCCGGGTTTGGGGGCAAAGAGGGCTACCACCTGAGACGGAATTTGAAGCAGGCGGAGGAATCAGGCGTCAGGGTTCGGGAGGCTCAAAATGAAGATGACCTGAGGAAATTCCACCGGTTGACCGTGGTCACACGAAGGAGGCTTAACTTATTACCTGAGCCCTATCATTTTTTTCGAAGCATATATGAGCATATCATTATCCCCGGCCACGGCTTTCTGCTTCTTGCCGAATGGGGTAATAAGGTTATCGCCGGCAGTATGTACTTCCGCTTTGGGAATACTGTCATGCTTAAATTCAATGCCTCTGATATGAGGTATTCACAAATCCGTCCGAACTACTTACTCACCTGGAAAGCCATGGAACGAGCCTGCCAGGAAGGCTACCTTTACTTCGATTTCGGCAGGTCACACCCGGAGAACCAAGGGCTCGTGCGGTTTAAGAGGCAATGGGGCAGTCAGGAAATCGTGCTATCTTACTATTACTACCCTGCTATGCATCGTATGAGTTCCCTACCACGAACAAGCCTCACATACCGTACCTACACCACCGTCAATAAATGGATGCCGGGATTCGCCGCCAAGCTGGCTGGGCAGATTTTGTATCGGCATTTAGGTTAATTGAAATATAAAAGTCTAAGTCGATAAGGTTAGCACCCACGCGGACGGAGCGGTTCATGAAACACTTTGGCGATGTAGCTTGAGTATTGTCTTGCTGTAACCCTCGACCACCTTACGGAAGTGGAACCCCGAGACGGCCA
>CAZXYV010000319.1:0-2574 GCA_964645025.1 uncultured Dehalococcoidaceae bacterium
CGGCTGAGTGGTTGAAGTTGCCGGCTGAGTGGTTGAAGTTGCCGGCTGAGTAGTTGCAGGGGTCGTCGATACAGATGAGGAGCAGGCGACCAGGAAGACTGATGCCAGTAAACATATGACAAGAATTAGATGAGGTAACCTTGAGACTGCCTTTTTCCGATACATATAAACCTCCCTATAAATTTTTCGACGCTATTTATTCAATTAAAGCTGTCCTGTCAATATTTGTATGTTTCGGACTTTTAATTGTTTTCTAAATCTCCAAATCATTGATCATCGCAAAGGATTTCATTTTCGTTCCACCGATATGTTGTGTTCAGACCGGCAGCTTTTGTTATTTTGTTCATATAATCAAAAACCCTTTTCCCTTCGGTATCATTTTTAACTATCTCAGGCTGACCCTGTTTATTTACAATGCAAGGCAAATAACTTATGCGGGAGAGTTTTCCTGACTCTATGCTGCATTTGGCGATTATAGTATAAATTGCCTCAGGGTGAAACGGATATGTGGGATAGTCAGGGTCAGGCTCAAAGCCGAACAACTCTTTTCTTCTTACTTCCCATGATTGAGAATCCTGACCTGGTTTAGCTGCTAAACTCGGTACGTAAGCCACGAAATTACACAGGCTATGGAAGATGGGTTTCCCTTTATAGAGCTCTATTCCTTTAAGTATGTGCGCATGATGACCTAGCACGATATCGGCACCGGCATCGATGGCAGCGTATGAAATCTGGTGTTCATATGCCGCAAGTTTTACAGGTGTGTGGCCCAGGCCTTTGTGAAAAGAAATTATGAGAATATCGCATAGAGGACGCAGCTTGCGTATGTCGTTCAACATAGCGTTTAAGCTTACAGGTTCTGCCCAGGTATAAATAGCGGGAGGGCCTCCGGGAGTTGCGTGGTCAAGTTCATAGTGGGTGATGATGTTTACATAGGCACATCCCGGTCTGGTGGAAGTAGCCCAGGTCTCCTTCGGTCCTACGCAATTATAATCCAGGAAACCGAAACGTGTGCTATCTCGCTCAATAATGACATGACGTCTGGCTTCCTCAAGGTTAAATCCTGCTCCAACATAAGCCACATTGTGTTTTTTGAGCCAATCAATAGTATCTTCTATGCCAGGCACGCCGGCATCCCACAAGTGGTTGCCGGCGAGTGAGACTATGTGGAAACCAGAATCAACCAGAGCGCCAAGCACATCGGTATTACGTCCCAAAGCAAGGGCATTAGCATCTCTATTCGTATACGGGACCTCCAGTTGTCCCAATACTATGTCGGCAGTTTTGAGCACCGGTTTACTTAATGAAAAATAATATTCCGGGTTTGGGCCTAATATAACGTCTCCAACTGCGAAAAACGTTAATGGTCTTGTCTGCATTTTATCCCCCCTACAAGTTTCGCGCAGTCGTTCTCGTGCCCGATTTGCCAAAAATCGCTTTCTTGTCATCTACCGAGAGCCCGTATCTTTCGGAGACCTTTTCAATAAGCTTGTCTCTCAGTTTGCGAATAATGGGAGCCAGATTTTCTAGTTCATCTTTTTCCAGCCAGGATTTGAGTGCTCGTTCAGCTGCCGCGATATTTCTTAAACTGGATATAACATATTTTAAACTTTCAGAAGTAACCTTTACGTTGATGCTTCGCCTATCTTTTCCATCACGACATCTCTTTACCAACCCATCTTTCTCAAGTCCATCTATCAGCTTAGTTATGCTGTAGTTAGAACGAAGCATTATGCGAGCAAGTTGACTCGGGGTGAGACTTCCTCCTCTTGTAATTAAGAAAATCAAAGCGTTTGTGCGCAGCCAACTGACCTTATTCTTTAATATTATCTGGGTGTATCGATTAACCACGTCAGCAAATACTACGATACGGGGGTATTGCATGCTTCGTATTTGGGAATTAACCTTTTCTATCTCATTCGGTGATGGCATCAACTCCTCCGTACGGTCAGATGACCTCGACGATTCCATGTGACATTATAATTAGACAATATTATAAAGCATAAAAAGAAATAGTACAAGAGGTGTAATATATAATAGTGTTACGATCCGGTCAAGGGTTGACCGTTAATATAATGAGGCAAGAATGGCGCCACCAGAACCCCATAGTCTAGAAGGGTGGTGGCCTGCCCCCCCGAAAAGGAGTACAGCTATAATATTAGTAAATTCAGGCAAAAAAAGGGGGGATAAATGGTCAGGAAAACCTACAATCCGGAGCAAATCATCAACAAGCTGAGAGAAGCTGCGATCCACATCAACCAAGGTAATACCATAGGAGTGGTATCCTTTTGGGGGGCAAGTCAAGTTTGCTCGCTACAGCAAGATTTTAACATGATGATTTGCGAAAGTGAAGGCAATCCACTCGTATAGGAGAGGTCAGAAGTTGCTGCAACGCCGGAATTTGTGACTTTTTCTCAAAGAGACCTTAAGAGATGCTTCCATGTAGGCTGACCATTCAGGATTCGAATCGTAGTGCTTCTAGAGACCCTTCACAAAAGTAAACCCAAAAATCCATCCAACAAAACGTCAAATTGTTAGCTGAGCTTAAGGGCGATTGTTTGCAGGTATTCAATG
>CAZXYV010000320.1:0-2555 GCA_964645025.1 uncultured Dehalococcoidaceae bacterium
AGGCCACTGCCTCTAGCATTGCCAGGGGGGATCTGAACCGGCTGGCCCCAGAGTACGGGCCGAAGGAGGTCGTGGACCTGGCCCGTGCCTTCAATAGGATGCTCGGGGTGCTTGCTCAGCAAATCGCGCAGATCCGAGGCGCGGCTGCGGACATCTCCACGGCGACATCCGAGATCCTCGTCAGCACGAGCCAGCAGGCCTCGGGGGCGGCGGAAGAGGCAGCGGCCATTCAGGAGACCTCTACGACCGTGGATGAGGTCAAGCAGACGGCGCAGGTCGCCACGCAAAAGGCCAAGGTGGTGGTGGATGCAGCGCAGAAGACGGTTCAAGTCTCCCGGAATGGGCAGCAGGCTGTGGACAACACCATCTGCGCCTTCCGCATGGGCGAAGACAGACGGGTGCTTTTGCCGGTGATGGTGCACCTGGACGGGTTTAACCTGACCCATGTCATCGAGCCGATAATTTACCCCGAAGAAAGCGAAGTGGCCAGATTCCTGCCACCCTATAAATACCCCCTGCCTTTAAACCCGGACAAGCCCGTGGCCATGGGCGATTTCGCCGCACCGGCCATTTTTATGGAGGCGAAATGGGCGCAGGAAATGAATATGAAAGCCTCCAAAAAAGTAATCCTGGAAGTATGGGACGAGTTTAACAAGATTTTCGGACGCCAATATCTGCCCGTGGAGAAATACCATAGCGATGGCGCCAAAGTGCTGCTATTGACCATGGGGAGCGCCGGCGAAACCGCCTCGGTAGCTATCGATGAGCTAAGGGAGGAAGGTAACAACGTCGGGCAGATAAGATTGCGGCTCTGGCGGCCTTTCCCCTTTGACGAGTTACGCCAGGCTGTCAAAGATGCCGATGTCCTCATTGTGCTGGACAGGGCGGTTTCTGTGGGCGGGCCGGCCGGGCCGGTCGCTTCTGAAGTGAAAGCGGCGCTCTATAACCTGGCCCAAAAACCCAAAGTCGTCAGCTTTATCGGCGGGCTGGGTGGCCGGGATATTACCGTCAAGGGATTTAAAGACATTATCACCAAAGGTATCGAGATTGCCCGTACCGGGAGCAAGAACGAATATGAGATTTACGGGGTGAGGGAATAATGGAGAAATACGCATTATACGTCCCCAGACTGGTCCAGAAAAAAGAGAAGTTCGCCCCGGGGCACCGGGCCTGTATCGGCTGCGGCGAAGCCCTGGCCATCAGACTGGCCTTCAAGGCCCTGGGAAACAATATTATCGTCGCTAATGCCACCGGCTGCGCGGAGATTTTTTCCGGGCAACTGCCGTTAACTACCTGGGAAGTCCCCTGGATACACACCCTGTTTGAGAACACGGCGGCGGTAGCCTCCGGTATAGGCGGCTTACAAGGTCATGCGACGTAAAGGCGTAGCCCTGCCGCCTGACACCAAGGTAATCGCCATCGCAGGGGACGGCGGCACCAGCGATATCGGCCTCCAGGCACTTTCCGGGGCCATGGAGAGAGGCCACGATTTTACTTACATCTGCTTCGATAATGAAGCTTATATGAACACCGGCATCCAGCGGTCTTCGGCCACTCCTTTCGGTGCGATGACCACTACCTCTCCGGTGGGCAAGAAAAGCATCGGGCAGTTCAGCTGGAAGAAGAATATGCCGGAGATTGCCGTAGCCCATAACATACCTTATGTCGCTACCGCTACTCATAGCTATCCCTTCGACCTCATGGAAAAGGTGCGTAAGGCCGTCAATACACCAGGCCCGGCTTATGTCCATGTCCTTTCGGTCTGCCCCACCGGCTGGCGTAGCGCCAACGATACTATCATCAGGCAGGGTCGTCTCGCGGTGGAAACAGGGATGTTCCCGCTGTACGAAGTAGAGAACGGTGTGTACAAAATGAGCCTCGACCTACCGGAGCTGCGGCCGGTCAAAGACTATCTGAAAATACAAGGCAGGTTCCGCCATTTAAGCGATGACAACATCGCCAAGATACAGGCCAGAGTGGCACTGGAATATCAAAAACTCATGGAGAAAGCGAATCATGGTAGTAAAAAAGCAAAAAGAAGTGGTCAAACAGGTACTGCAAAAGCACCAGCACGATAAGGCGCTGCTGGTGGATGTTTTACAGGACATCCAGGCGGAAATCGGCTACCTGCCCAGAGAGGCCCTTCAGGAGACCAGCCGGGGCCTTGGCGTTCCGGTGAGCCGCGTTTACAGCGTCGCCACCTTTTTTAAGGCTTTCAGCCTGACGCCGCGGGGACGCTATCTGATTAACGTATGCCTGGGTACGGCCTGCCACGTCCGGGGCGCGGATAAAGTCCTGGTACAAATCGAGCAGGAACTGAAGATTAAAAAGGGTGAGACTACCCAAGACCTGAAATTCACCCTGGAAACGGTCAACTGTGTCGGCGCCTGTGCCCTCGGCCCCATGGTCATGGTCGGCGAAGACTACCACGGGGAAATGACGCCGGAGGGAATCGCGGCCGTGCTGAAGGAATATAACTAACGAGTGGAGGACGTCACCAGTGGCAAAGCTAAAATCATCGGGTGAGCTGGAGACTTTAAGGAAATCAATTACCG
>CAZXYV010000321.1:0-2539 GCA_964645025.1 uncultured Dehalococcoidaceae bacterium
TGGCGGAATCCGCCCTGAGCTTTATCGGGCTGGGCGATCCTACCGTGACGAGCTGGGGCGTGATTCTGCAGGCGGGCCAGCGCAGTCTGGATACAACCTGGTGGGTAGCGGTAGAGCCGGGAATCCTGCTGTTCCTGACAGTCTTAGCCTTTAACTTTCTCGGTGATGGCCTCCGCGATGCCTTTGACCCGCGGAGCCAGCTTTAGGAGCTAGTGTGGAAAGGATACTGGAAGTCCGGAACCTGAAGACCTATTTCTTCACCCGCCTGGGAGTGGTGAAGGCAGTGGATGATGTCAGCTTTGTGCTCAAGAAGGGGGAATGCCTCTGTCTGGTTGGGGAATCCGGGTGCGGCAAGACGACGGCAGCACTGTCCGTTCTACGCCTGGTGGACAGCCCTCCGGGGGAGGTAATGGGTGGGGAAATCCTGTATCAGGGTGCAGACCTGCGGCGCATTTCCGATGAGGAGCTACGTCGCATTCGCGGCAACCGTATTGCCGTGATTTTTCAGGACCCGCAGTCGTCGCTTAACCCCGTCTTTCCCGTAGGCGACCAGATTGCCGAACAGATACGGCTCCATCTCAAGTTGAAAAAAGGGGCGTCCCTGGAGAGGAGCCAGCAACTCATGGCGCAGGTGGGTATCCCCCAGCCGGAAGAAAGATACCGGGACTACCCGCATCAGCTCTCCGGCGGCATGAAGCAGCGGGTGATGATTGCCATGGCGCTGTCCTGCCAGCCGGAAGTTATCATTGCTGATGAGCCGACGGCGGCCCTGGACACTACCATGAAAGCCCAGATTCTTGATATCCTGGTAGCGCTCAAGCAAAACCGGGAGCTGTCCCTCCTGTTTATCACCCACGACTTTGGCACCGTGGCCGGCATCGCCGACCGTGTGGCCGTCATGTATGGCGGTAAAATCGTGGAGTCTGGCACCAGGGGGGATATCTTTGACCACCCCAGCCACCCCTACACCCTGGGGCTGCTTAACTGCCTGCCGAAGATAGTCACGCCAAGGGAGAGATTGACACCGATTCCGGGGACCATACCCAACCTGATTGCGCCTCCCCGGGGCTGTATTTTTCAACCGCGCTGTGGACGTCGCCTGCCCATCTGTCAGCAGGAAATACCCGGCGAGGTGACCATTTCCGGCGAGCATGTGGTCGCCTGTCATTTACATCCTGGAGCGGCGGTAAAGGATAGCCATCATGGCAAAGCTGCTTGAAATAAAAAACCTGAAAAAGTATTACCCCGTGACGCGCGGGCTGCTCTCCCGTCACGTTGCCGATGTCCGTGCGGTGGACGGCGTCTCCCTTTACCTTGAGGAAGGGGAGACCCTGGGACTGGTCGGCGAATCGGGCTGCGGCAAGTCCAGTCTGGCCAGGACCCTGCTGCTGCTGGAAAGACCGACGGCGGGAGAAATCATTTATCAGGGCGTCGACATCACCGGATGGGACAAAAGGCAACTCAAGGGGCTGCGCAAAAAGGCACAGATGATATTTCAGGACCCGCAGTCATCTCTTGACCCGCGGATGAACGTCGGCGACTCCATCGGTGAGGCGTTGCTGACCCAGGGTGTCGGGAATGAGAAAGAGAGATTGGAGCGGACTCATGAGTTGCTGCGGCGTGTGGGACTGGAAGCCGACCACGCCACCCGGTATCCCCACGAACTTAGCGGCGGGCAAAAACAGCGCATTGGCATTGCCCGTGCCCTGGCCGTGAACCCCAGCTTCATTGTAGCCGATGAACCGGTGAGCGCCCTGGATGTTTCCGTGCAGGCACAAATCCTCAACCTTCTCCTGGACTTGCAGCGTGAGTTTAAGCTGGCCTATCTCTTTATCGCTCATGACCTGTCTGTCATCTGGCAGGTCTCCGACCGGGTGGCCGTCATGTACCTGGGTCAGATTGTGGAGCTTGCCGAGAGGACGGAACTATTCGCGTATCCCCTCCACCCTTACTCCCGGGCCTTGCTATCGGCGCTTAATCTGCCTGGCTGGCAGCAGCCACGGGAAAGGCTAACGGGCGAGGTCCCCTCAGCGCTCGCCCCACCGCCGGGCTGCCGTTTCCATACCCGCTGCCCCAAAAGGATGGCAATCTGCTCCCGGGAAACGCCGGCATTCCGGGAGATACGACCCGCCCACTGGGCCGCCTGCCACTTACCCTAGAAAAGCTTACCAGCCGTTAGAAAGTGTGTCCAACCGGTAAAACCGGATATAATAAATTAGCGTATATTCTCAATATATAGCCAGCCCTGTATTTTTCAAAAGACAAGCTCTTGACAAGTTGCTCTTATTTTGTGCCTGCCATATTATGTATCACCGCTTTAAAGGGTTTTTGCCTACTATAGTTGAGTCAAAAGTGGGTGCAAACATAATATGCCCGAACATAATCGGTTTATCCACCCTCTTGAAATTGAGAGGGCAATGCAGCAGATTCCCCGGGACATACACCCATGTGGTGGTAGTGATGATGTGTGTTTCTGCTTCCTCGCCCTCACCCATCGTGAACTCGACCTCAGCCCCGAATTCTTTAAAATTCATCGGAT
>CAZXYV010000322.1:0-2536 GCA_964645025.1 uncultured Dehalococcoidaceae bacterium
CACCCCTATCAAGTTCTCCTGGAACTATCGGATCATACCTCGCTCCGTGGTCCATGTATACGACGCCGGGCATTATCCTCTCGGTTACATAGGCGCCACCGAGGACAGTCCCCCTTTCGTTGTATACTTTGACCACGTCGCCACTTTCTATATCCCTCGCCGAAGCATCTGCAGGATTAATCCATAGTGGCTCGTAGTTATAGCCATCCGGGCCTTTGACCTTACAGGTTGGGATTTCCCTTGTCCACGTTATATCATCGTGGTTCGCGTGCACTCTCCACCTACCGTGGTTGGAAACAATGAGTAAAGGATACTGCTTTGCTCTTTCACTGGATAGGCTTTCATCATGGCTCTCTCCCTTTTCAATCCAGTGTGGAACTGGTGGTCTTTCCCTATCATCAAGAAAGTGTTTGGCTAGATTCTGGGCATAGAATTCTATCTTACCGGATGGGGTCTTCAAAGGATTATTCTCAGGGTTCTCGTAGAATTCTTTCAAACCAGCAGGGTATTTCCTCCACTCTGGGTCGGTTGGTACGACAAAATACCCCTTTTTCTCGAATTCTTCGTAGGTAATCATATCCTGCACACCCGAATTTTCAAAGCCTAATCTTACCAATTCCTCAACGGTCTTGCCTCCGGTGTATTCATCCAGCAAACCAAACTTCTCAGCTATCATGCAGACTATCTCATAGTCACTCTTGGACTCTCCCACTGGTTCAATGCATTTTCTCTCATGCAAAATAATGCGGAATTGCCCACCCATGTTGTCCGAGGCTATATCTTGCTCCTCGAATTTGGTACTGACTGGCAGGATTATGTCGGCAAATAGACAATCGTTTTCCAGCCACGGCTGCTGGGCTAAAATAAATTCTATCTTTGGGCTTCTAAGTGCCTTTATATAAGAATTGCTGTCATTCCAGCACGTTATCCAGCAAGGTGTATCGGTCCATATCATATGTACTTCGGGGTATCCCTTAGCTGGATATGTGTATTTCGTGAATTGGTCTTCAAGCAATGACGTCGCTGATGTTGTACCGTACCAGCTGATAGGCGGATTGAGAAGGGCCTCGTGGATGAGGTCTTTGGGAATGAATTGTTTTGGAACCGGTATCCCTTTCGTTACATCTTGACCGAAGGTATCTTTTGCTTGCTCTGGCTGTTTCGAAGTTGTAAATTTCATTGCTCCCGTATAAACGGAAAACACTTTTGGAATTACCTTGCCCAGGGGCATAGGGTCGGACTCGTTCATAGAGCGGCGGCCCCATTCAAGCATCTTAACTTGGTGAGCCCCTGGCTTTCCTAATCCCTGCATCGCTAACAGTAGAACCTCAAGCCTGCCATTTTCCGTAGCATACGGCCCCCTGATGCCAGGACCGCCGTTACCATGTATTATCGTCGCCCGCTTCGACGCCCACTCCCTAGCCAATGATTTGATTGTCCATAGCGGGACGCCCGTCTTCTCAGAAGCCCATTTAGGGGTTTTGGGAATCCCGTCCTCTTTCCCCAGGACATATTCCTCAAATTCCTCAAAGCCGAACGTGTGTGTGCCAACATACTCCTTATCGTAAGTACCTTCGGTAATCCAGGTATAGGCTATGGCCAGTTGCAACGCGGCGTCGGTGTTTGGTCTTATAGGAATCCATTTATCGGCGTGAACTGCTGCCCCATAGTTCAGGTCTGGGCAGATATATATTGATTTTATTCCGAGTTCCGTAAACCAGTAGCACAGGCGGCTTGCCATCTGCCCGTCGAATCCCCAGGGCGTTGTTTCCGGATCGCACCCCCAGAAGAGAAGAAGTTCGGTGTTCTCGGCAATATCAGGCATCACATTGATAACCGGTTCCATCTGGCCTACGGGTTCCATCCCCCAGGCATGTTTTGCCCCCCAATACCATCCTTCCCAGCTATCCGGATTTCTGATCTGCACTGTAGCACCACCGAGCAATTCTAGGAGCTTGTTCTGGCAACCATGGGTGCCGTGTATAACCTTTGTCTCCCCATGTCCATCCTGCTGGGAAAGTATGGAATATGACCCGTATTTCTCCTTTACCCTCTTTATCTCGCTCACTATTATTTCCAGAACCTCATCCCAAGAGATTCTAACATAACCGCTCTTTCCCCTGTTTTCTACGTTTCTATCGCCATCAGGGTCCCAATCAACCCTCTTTAACGGGTAGAGAATCCGGTTGGGGGAGTAGATTCGCTTTTTGTAGGCTAGACTATATGGAGGCATCAACGATTTCATGGTCGGTTCAAAGACCTGCCCGCGCGCCACTATCTTCCAGGGATTGAATTCCTTCTTGTCATATTTCCAATCGAAGTGTAATGGCCTAATCCTGACTATTTTACCGTTTTTTACGTCCACTACTGAGGAATTTGCGTCACCGCTACTGGAAGCGATGAAGCTTAGCCCCTTTAGGAATGAACTTTCTTTTTCGGTTTGCTTTCCTGGTTTATGTTTTCGCACTATTATTATCTCCTTTATTCGTCTGACCTAAAACCACTAATTATATATACCACTTTTAGGTTAGTATTA
>CAZXYV010000323.1:0-2531 GCA_964645025.1 uncultured Dehalococcoidaceae bacterium
TCTGGCATGTCATCGGCGATACGATGTCCTCGGTGGGGGTCATTATCGCCGGTGTCATCATCTTCTTCACCGGCTGGTATCTCGCCGACCCTATCCTGGCGGTAGTTATCGGCATTGTCATACTGTGGGGGGCCGTCCGCATCGTCAGGGAGTCGGTGGATATCCTGCTGGAATCGGTGCCCGGGCATGTCGAGATGGAGAAGGTAACTAAAGCCGTGAAAGCTGTTCCCGGCGTGGATGACCTGCATGACGTCCATGTGTGGACGATTACCTCCGGCATCTACGCTTTGAGCGCCCATTTAAGTATCGCCGACCAGACGGTGAGCCAGAGCTGCGATATCGTAACGAAAGTGAACCAGATATTAGCCGAGAATTTTAACATCACGCACACCACGCTCCAGCTCGAATGTAAGTCCTGCCCCACCGGCCTCGTGTGCAACCTGCCGCAGGCAAATCAGCATTGATAGACAATCAGCTTGAACACGCAACCTCTAACACGGTAAAGTAGTAATAGGGGCTGCTGATACTCTGGAGTTTTTATGATTGAGCCAAAGCAAATCGACCGCCTGCGTAAAATCGTTGGCCAAGAAAACCTCCTGACCTCTAAAGAAGACATGGTCGCCTACTCTTATGATGCCTTGAGCCTTCAGTCCCATAAGCCCGATGCCGTCGTGCTGCCGGTTAACGCGGCACAGATATCGGAAATTCTGAAGTTTGCCCATGAAAACCGTATTCCCGTTACGCCGCGGGGCGGCGGCACCAACGTCAGCGGCGGTTCCGTCCCGATAAAGGGCGGCATCGTCCTGTGCACTACCCGTTTAAACCGGATTATCGAGATAAATAAAGCTAACCTCAACGCCACCGTCGAGCCGGGCGTCGTCCTCCAGGACTTCAATAATGCCCTGGCCCGGGAGGGTCTTTTCTTTCCCCCCGACCCGCAGAGCGCGTCCGGCTGCACGATGGGTGGCGTGGTGGCGGAAAACTCCGGGGGACCGTCCTGCCTGAAATACGGCGTCACCAAGCAGTACGTCCTCGGCCTGGAAGTGGTGCTGGCCGACGGCCGGATAGTCAAGCTGGGCGGTCTCACCCCCAAGAACCGGACGGGGTATGAGCTGATGATGCTTTTTACCGGCTCCGAGGGCACGCTGGGCCTCATCAGCCGGATAACGCTGCGCCTGCTGCCCGCCCCCAAGACCGATAAAACTATCGTCGCCGTTTTTAGTGATGTGGCCGTGGCCGGTGAGGCTGTTTCGGATATCATCGCCAGCGGTGTCCTACCTTCGAAGGTCGAGTTCGTGGACAGCTGGACATTCGAGAAGTTCCGCGGTCTGATACCCGATAAAACGCTCGATACAAGTCAGGTCATTCTGCTCATCCAGGTGGACGGATTGCCGGAGACGGTGGCAGCGGAGGCCCAGCAGATATTACTTTTGTGTCAGAAGAGTGCCGGCGAGGTCAGGGTGGCCGGAGATAAAGCGGAGGCAGACCGGTACTGGCAGGCGCGGACTTCTCACTTCTCCGACATTTCGAGTCGTGCCCATACCATCATCAATGACGATGTTTCCGTTCCCCGCGATAGGATTGCCGAGTTCATCAGGAAGGGACAGGACGCTGCCAGACGCCATAACGTGCCCCTCAGCTTTGCCGGGCATATCGGCGATGGCAATTTCCACCCGGTGGTGCTTACGGACAGCCGGGATAAAGAGCATTTCCGCCGCGCCCACGAGTGTGTCGATGAGATTATCGAGATAGCCCTTGCGCTGGGCGGTGTTATCTCCGGTGAGCACGGCATCGGCCTGGAGAAAAAGCGTTTCCTGAAAAAGGCCATGGACCCCACCGCTATTGAAATTATGAAGAAGATAAAAGATGTACTCGACCCCGCCCACATCCTCAACCCCGGGAAAATCTGGGAAGACGATACAGATGAAAGCTAAGCTCGAATTCGAGCAGATTGACCGGTTCAAGGCCGACCTCGATAAATGTACCAAGTGCGGCTTCTGTATGTCCGCCTGTCCTGTCTACCAGGAAGAAAAAATCGAGTCCTCCGTGGCGCGCGGGAAACTCATGCTTATCCGGGCCTTGCTTTCCGGCGAGCTCACGGCTACGGATGAAATGGCCAGGCAGCTTAATAAGTGCACCCTGTGCATGGCCTGCGTGCAGAACTGCCCGGCCGGTACTCAGGTGCCTTCGGTCATCACCGCCGCCCGGGCGGATAAGGTAAGGCAGCGGGGTCTGTCCTTCCCATCTAAATTAGTCTACCGCTGGCTGCTGCCGAGGCGGCGGCTGTTCGGCTATACGGTTCGTTGGGCCTCCTGGTTCCAGGGCATCTTCCTGCCGCGGACGGAAGGCACGATACGTCATCTTTCCTTTTTCTTATCTGCCCTCGGTAGAGGTCGTCATATCCCGCAGATAGCGCCTAAATTCCTTCGGCAGGCGGTGCCGGAGATAAACCGTCCCCCCGATGATGTCCCGGTGAAATATACCGTCGGCTATTTTACCGGCTGCATGACCGATTTCGTCTTTCCCGAGCT
>CAZXYV010000324.1:0-2503 GCA_964645025.1 uncultured Dehalococcoidaceae bacterium
GTAATAGTCGCCCCGATTTCAGGTTTTAAAAGGGAGGACAGGTCACCGGTGCCCTCGTTGAAAGGCGCGGTGATGGCTTCCCCCATTGTGATAAGCTGCGCGGTTACAGTAAATCCCGCCGGGGTTTGCCCGTTGCCTTCCGGCTGCACCACGCTCTGGACTTTCACCACGCCCGGTACAGCGCGAAGGTCGGTGGTGATTTTGGAAAGCGCCGCCAGGGCATCGGGGTCGGTGAGTTTTTTACCTTCCGGGGTGACGATTACGGCTGTCAGCGGGTCCATTTCACCGATGTTAAAGTGTGTCTCCAGTATCTTGAACCCGGCTACCGACTCGGCATCGGGCGGTATTTCCGTAAGCTGGTCGAAGGAGCGGTGCAGCCCCGGCAGGGCAAAATACGGCAGCAGCATCACGATTAACAGTGCGCCGCCGACGATGACCGGCCGTCCGGTCGAGATTCCGGCCATCTTGGCCCAGAAACCGGTATGTTTTTCCGCCTTGTTTTTGCCCAGCTCTTCATGGCGCGGCCAGAACAGTTTCCTCCCGAAGACCGATGCCAGTGACGGCGCCAGCGTCAGGGCGGCCAGCAGGGTGATAAAGATGGCCAGCCCCATCATCGGGCCCATCGTTTTTATCATCTGATAGCGCGCCACATACATGCCGGACAGACCGACGATGACGGCAAAAGCGCTGGCGGTAATCACCGCGCCTATTTTACTGACGGTGGTTTTCATGGCCGCAGTGCGGCTATCATGCCGCCCCAGTTCCTCGCGGAAACGGGACACCAGGAAGAGGCAGTAGTCCGTGCCGATACCGAAAACCAGCACGATGAGGAAGACATCGAGCTGCGACCATATGGAGACCCCGGCCTTGCCGATAAAGCCGATAGCGCCGCGGGATACCAGGAAGGCGATGCCGATGGTTAGCAGCGGCACGAGCGCCGCTACCGGCGAACGGTAAATAACGATAAGCAGCACGATAACCAGTATCACCGTAACAAGCGTGGTCAGGTCGATGCTTTTTTTCAGCGCATCGAACATGTCGCCGTAGATACCGACCTGCCCGGAAACATATACCTTCAGCCCCTGGGGCGCTGATTTCAGGTGGTCGCGGATTTCATTGGTGGTGGCTATCGAACGGGACTCGAAGGCGGGTTGTTGCAGTCCGGCGCTCAATAGCATGGTCGTCCGGTCCGGGCTGAACAGGCTGGCTTCAAGCTGGGGATTATCGAAGACCGAGGTGACGCTTTCTACTTTAAAGGTCGTTTGCCCCGAGTTCAGCCAGTCTCTTACCTGGCGGGCATAGGCCAGGTCATTATCACCTAGTTTTTGCGGATTATAAAAGATGAGGCTGACCGTGGAAGCGGCGGTGTTTTGCGGGAAATATTTACCGAGCAGTTCGCTGGCCTGGAGCGACTCGCTGTCCTTCGGGAGAAAGTCGGTCTCTTTCAGGCTGCCTACCTCGCTGAGGGAAGGGGCGAAGAAGAACATGAGCAGGGCGGCGGCCACCCACACCGCGATTATCCAGAACTTGAACCTGACGGCAAAGCTGCCAATTTTACTGAACATATGATTCCTTTTTTATTTTAATAATGGTTTATCTGTATTTTCACGCTCCGCCGAGGCGAGCATAGTCTCCAGCGCCCCGGTAAGCGCCTGGAGGTTGGCGGTATCCATAGCCTGGAGGAGTTCCCGCACCCGGCTCCGGGCCGATTCCCATATGCGGCTGATGCGCTTCTGGCCAAGCTCAGAAAGGCGGCAGAGGACTACCCTGCGGTCATCGGGCTGGCTCTCCCTGACCACGATATCCCTCTCGACCATGCGGTCGACCAGACCGGTAGCGGTAGCCAGGGTCACGCCTAAATCGGAGGCCAGGTCGCTCATCCGCTTGGTCCCGTCCACGAAGAGAAGGAACATAATTTTTAGCTGGGGCATGGTGACATCTAGTTCAAGGATTTCTCTGGGAACGATGGGGAGTGATATCCGGAACAGTTTAGCGGCGAGCTGGAGCAAGCCCTCAACCATTTCCTGTCGG
This sequence comes from uncultured Dehalococcoidaceae bacterium, assembly GCA_964645025.1. Taxonomy (GTDB): domain Bacteria; phylum Chloroflexota; class Dehalococcoidia; order Dehalococcoidales; family RBG-16-60-22; genus Fen-1077. The sequence continues at coordinate 2,032 of CAZXYV010000324.1, forward strand.
CTTGGCCTGGCCATGGGCTGGATACCTCCTCGTTACATACGTTATAAGCGTAATATTAGTACTTATGTAATAGTTAGTGTAGAGCTAATGATTAGTATTATAACAAGTAAATAGTTAATTGTCAATACCCTGTATAAAGTGCCGTTTGGTTTTGGGTGTTTCGCATTAACTGACCTAACTCCGTTTAGTCCTCACCCCCTTTTTCCCCCTCTCCAAACTCAAGATTGAATAATGGCTGTATTTATATTATTTGGAGAGGGGGAAATAAAGAGAAAGAGGGGTCTGCACCCCTCTTAGACGCCCCGTTTTAGCGGGGAAATGTATTGAGAGGGGGCGGAGCTCCCTCTCTCTTAAACTCCCCTCTCCAGCCAGAAAAGACTACGTTTTACGGCGAGGCTACAGGCTGGAGAGGGGCAGGGGTGAGGCAGGCACAGTAGCCAAATGTTAATAGTACCGTGCGTAAGAGTATTTT
>CAZXYV010000325.1:0-2499 GCA_964645025.1 uncultured Dehalococcoidaceae bacterium
TTGGTGATGTCATCGGCGCGACCCTGGACGCCGCCTTCGAGCAGCCGGAACGTCCGGCCGCAATCGCACTGGCGGGTATTCCACTGGATGATGTCCTTCACATCGAAGCGGATACAGGGCTGGGCCATCCGGTCGAGGTTGGTCGCCACCATCTTGCCCCTCTTACCCGGCCCGTCAATCGGCTTGCCTGTTTCGATGTCCTCAATCTCCACCAGGGAAAAGCCCTCGTTGACATGCAGGCCGGCCTGGTGGCGGCACTCATAGCCCCAGTGGCCGATTTCCGTGCTCCCCACCTGGTCGTAGACTTTCGCCCCCCAGGCATCTTCCATCCTCTTCCGGGTGGCGGGGATACTGCCCCCCGGCTCCCCTGCCGAAGTGATTTTCCTGATGAAAAGGTCTTTCGGGGGGTCGAGGCCCATCTTGCGGGCCGTCTCGGCCATGCCCAGGATGTAGGTGGGGGTGGCGCCCATCGCTGTAGCCCGCAGCTCCTGCATCTTGAGTATCCTCGCCTCGGTATTCAGCACGCCGCCGGGGATTACCTCGCAGCCGAGCTTCTCGGCGGCATAGTGATACGACCAGAAGGCAATGAAGATGTTATAGCCGAAGGGCACGAACACCCGGTCGCTGGAACGGTAGCCCTGGGCGTAAAGGGCGTAGGCGTAGGCTTCGGTGCTGAGCTCCCAGTCCTGCCAGGTATCGGCCTGGTAAACGGGCTGTCCCGTCGTCCCGCTGGTCTGGCGGTAGTCGGTGACTTCCTCCAGGGGCACGGCTAACATATCCCCGTAGGGAAAGGGGTCCTTGCCCTGGGCGCCGCGCAACATCGATTTTTCTATCTTGGGCACTCTCCGGATGTCGTCGAAAGTGCGGATATCGCCCGGCTCGATGCCGGCGTCGCGGTAGAGCTGGCGGTAGAATTTGGAGTGCTCGTAGGCCCAGGCGAATATCTCCTTGAACTTTTTGAGTTGGAGCTTTTTGAGCTTTTCCTGGGGCATTGTCTCCAGGACCGGATTCCAGTATTCGCCGCTGTTCATAGGACGCACCTCTTTATATTGCCCGTTAACCTAAATATACTCAAAATGCGTCAGGTTGGCAACTTCAACGCCAGATAATCGTTCTATATGGAATTAAAAAGAACCGTTATGTACACCCAGTAATAACGCTATTAAGACAAATAGACTGTAATATCCTGTTGACAATTGCTAAACATTGGTCTAAAATAATTCTAGATGGAACATTATTCACCACCTGTAGTTACCACTCCGAAGGTGCCGATGACTGTAAGTGAAGTCAGCAAAAGAACCGATAAAACGCCCCTGGGCACGCTATTATCTATCATGACGTCCTACGAGGTGCTGGCCAGATATCTGGAAATCGAGTTGAAGCATCACGATGCCAGCCTCATCAGGTTCAACATCATGAGCACGCTGTTTAAAAACGGCGGCGAGATGACGCCTTCGGAGATAGCGGAGAACGTTTTCCGGGAAAAGAACTCGGTGACGGCAGTCATCAATACGCTGGAAAGGCAGGGGGTCGTACGCCGGGAGCCGTCTCCAGATGACCGGAGGTCGGTCAAGGTGGTCATTACCGAAAAAGGCTGGAAGGCGGCCAACCGCTTAAGCCCTATCGCTCAGGAGCTGAGCCGGGAGGCCCTATCCTGCATGGACAAGGAACAGGTCGAGAGCCTTGTCGGCATGATGCGGACGCTCCGGGAAAGCCTGATACCCAAAATCAGTAAAAACTCCGGCAGGTGAAAGGCATCAAGTTATTAATAACTAGGTCCAACGGCGCGGCTGAAGCAGGCTGGCGCCGAATACGAATGAAGAGGGGATTATGTAACTGTGAAAGAGATTAGGATTCACGGAAGGGGCGGGCAGGGGGCCGTGATGGCGGCCAGGATGCTGGCCAGCGCCTTCGTCGCCGAAGGCAAGTACGTCGCCAGCTTCCCCATGTACGGCTTCGAGAGGCGTGGCGCGCCGGTGGTGGCTTTCACCCGCGTGGATGATAAGCCCATCCGGGAAAAGACCCAGATCTATACCCCCGATTGCATGGTGGTTATCGACCCGGGCCTGATGAAGCTGCCCACGCTGTTCAACGGTCTCAAGCCGGGAGGGGCTCTCATCGTCAACAGCAAGACGCCGCTGAAGGTGAAGCCCAACGAGAACCTTAAAATCGGCGGCGTGATTAACGCCACCAAGATAGCCGTCGAGGAAATCGGCCGGGACATCCCCAACACCTGTCTGCTCGGCGCTTTTGCCGCCGCGACCGGCTGGCTCGATTTGAAATCGGTGCTGGCCTGCCTGGGCGACTATCTCAGCGGCGATATGCTCCAGAGGAATTTAAAAAGCGCCGAAAGGGGATATAAGGAAGTGGAGGTAATCAAATGGTAGTCAAACACAAGAATATCTTCGAAACCGAGAGCCCCTGGTCCAACGCCGATAAATTGATGCTGTGCCTGGATACCGGCAGCTGGCGGACAGAGAGGCCGGTGCTGGACCAGAC
>CAZXYV010000326.1:0-2497 GCA_964645025.1 uncultured Dehalococcoidaceae bacterium
ACATCGAGCAGGGCGGTCTTGCCCCCGGCGATTTGCCGCAGTCCCCGTTTCAAGGCAGCTTCGATTTGCGCCGGCTCTACCAGCTTTTCCCCGTAAGCCCCGAAGGCCCCGGCCACTTTGACATAGTCCGGTGCGGGCGTGATGTGCACCCCCAGATAGATGTCATGGCTGGCGGCCCAGCCCTGCGGGTACAACCTGCGGTGGCCCTGCCTCATGGCCATGTAGCCACCATTATTAAGAACGATGATAAGGATAGGGAGCCGGTACTCCTGGGCGAGACCCAGGCCAGCGAGCACGGGATTATAGTTAAAAGCGCCGTCGCCGACGATGAGGATAACCGGACGGTCCGGTTTAGCCAGCTTTATGCCCAGGGCAACTCCCATGCCCATACCCAGCCCGCCGTAAGCCGGCTTGATATAGCGTCCGGGCTCCGCCAAGTATTGATGCATCAAATGGGTATATAGTATCGTCTCATCCAGGATAATAGCATCGGCGGGGAAGGCCTGTTGCGCCGCGTGAAAGAACCAACGGGCGGCGATGGGCTTATTTCCCCTGACGGCCAGGGCTGCTTTATCCATTTCCGCCATCATATCATCATGCTTTTGCCGCCAGTGCTCCAGTCTGTCCCGGTACAGTTTGTCCGGTGTCTTTTGCCGGGCTTTTTCCGCGCGGACGAGTCTCACCAGGGTCTCCAGCGCTATGGTGATGTCGCTATTAATGGTGAAATCGGCGCGATAATTCCAGTAAGGCCACCTCTCGTGCCTTGTATCTTCAGCCAGCAGGATGATTTTAGCTGTATCCCCGGGGCCTGCCGCCGGAGGATACCAGGGAACAGCGGCGGCGGCGACCAGCACCGTATCCGCCTCTTTAAGCGCTTCCGGGGTAATCTGGCCCTGATGGAGCGGGTTGTCCCTGGCGATATTAGAGGAAAAGTGGAGGATGGTATCGAACACGGGGATACTCAACATTTCCGCCAGTTCCGTCAGCGCCGCAGCCCCGCCGGCTTTCCGTCCGGCATGGTCGGCAATGATGATAGGATTTTTGCTTTTAACAATCCGCCGGGCGATTTCTCTCATATCGCTTTCGGCCGGTTCGAGTACTGCCGCTGTGGGAGACGGTCGCGTGATTTTCATTTCCGCCCCGGACTTTAATAAAATTTCTGACGGAACGGATATATAGACCGGCCCGCGGGGGGCCGAAAGCGCTATCTGACTGCCCCGAACTACGGAGTCGACCAGGCTATCCCTTGATTTAACGTCATTACTCCACTTCACATAGTCTTTAACCAGAGCGGACGGGCCGCCGATATCCGAAAGCAGGCCGAGCCATTGCCAGCCCTGGGCTTTAACCTCGGCGTCACCGCAATGCTCCGTGGTCTCACCGCTGAAGATGAGCATTGGCGCGCGGGCGCTCGAAGCGTTACGCATGGCCATCGCCCCCATGAGAGGGCCGACGCTGGAGTGTAACAGCACGGCGGACAGGCGGCCGGTGGCTTCGGCGTAGCCCTGGGCGGCACCGATGGCCAGGATTTCATGCCGGCAGTTGACGTATTTCAGGCCGGTATCGCCTTTACCCTGGCGCTTTAGCAGCCCCTCCCAGACCGGCGTCCATTCCGTGCCCGGCGAGCAAAAAATGTATTCGATGCCGCATGCCCGGAACAGGTCTAATAACAGTTCTCCTCCAGATATAGACATTATTTCACCTCTTAAAGAGTGATTTCTAAATATTTACCGCTTGGGAATGACATCAAGCTGTTGCATCAGGCTCAAGCTGTCCATGGTTGCCCAGGATTCCACGCATTTACCGCCGGCGGCTCTTCCCATAACAGTATTGGTCATTTCAATCTTGTTACCGGTGGGGGCTATGCCCATAAACGGGCCTGTGTGCGTCCCTCTCATATTTACTCGAAAGGCTACTTTGTCCCCCTCGGCGATGATATCTTCAATAGTAGAAACAGTATCAGGGAAGGCAGCGTAAAACATGACATCTAACTGTTTTACTTGCTCCCGGGACATATTGCTGGCGGGGTGGAAAACGTATTCTGGGGCAAAAAGCTCATAAGCTGCTTCCAGTTCTCTCTTGTTATACAGGTCATAGAAACGCAGGATAAGCGCTTTGTTTTCTTTAATGGACATTTGTGTTCCTCCTGTTATCTATTTTTCAGCCATCCCCGGCATCTTGCCGTTGACCAGCGGTACACAGCAAATCATGCGGAAAACATCTTTGCCCGCGTTAAGAAAGCTGTGCTGCTCGTTGGGGAGCACGGTCGCGGCGTCGCCTTCGGTTAAGGGAGTCGCTTTACCGCCGCCGCTCCTGGCCACCCCTTTTCCCCCCAGCACGAAGACCTCATGCTCCCAGGCGTGAGAGTGAAACGGGGTGGCGCTCCCCGGCTGGATTTCAAACACGCGCATGACGAAGGTCGGTGCGCCTTCGGCCGGCCCGGCGACCACGCGCATGAGCACCCCCGGCGCCGCTTTGATACCTTCGACCTGGCGGT
>CAZXYV010000327.1:0-2491 GCA_964645025.1 uncultured Dehalococcoidaceae bacterium
GCCCGCACCGGGCGTCTTTCTACGCCATCAATATCGCCTGCCAGCAGTACGAGAAGGAGACCGGGGTCACGCCGGTGCGCACGGGCGATATCGGCTGTTATGCCCTCGGGGCCAACCCGCCGCTGAACTCGGACGACGTCGCTGTCTGTATGGGCGGCGGCTTCGGCATCGCTAACGGGCTGGCGCACGTGCTGGATGTGCCGGTGGTGGCCCATCTCGGCGATTCCACCTTTTTCCACTCCGGCATACCGCCGATGCTCAACGCCGTTTATAACAAGGCCAATATCACCATGGTAGTCCTGGACAACGCGACCACCGGCATGACGGGTTTCCAGCCGCACCCGGGCGCCCCCGCCACGGGCGGCATAGCCGTTAAGATTGAAGACATGGCCAGGGCCGGCGGCGTGCGATTCGTCGAGGTAGTCGATGCCTTTGACCTGCCGGCGCTCATCAAAGTCCTCGGCAAAGCGATGCGGTACGACGGGCCGTCGCTCATCGTCGCCCGGAGGGCTTGCAACATCATCGACCAGCGGGACAAAAGGAAGACCGGCGCCAGGACCGTCCCGTATAAAGTCGTCCGGGAGAAATGCCTGGCCGGCAGCCCGCCCTATTGCCAGGCCACCTGCCCGCTGCACATCGATATCCGGGGCTATACCGCCCTTATCAAAGAAGGTAAGTTCGACGAGGCGCTGGCCTTAATAAAGAAAACGCTGCCCTTCCCCGCCATCATCGGCCGGATATGCACACACCCCTGCGAAAGCAAGTGCAAACGGGCCGAGGTCGAGGAAGCGATTGGCATTAACGCCCTCAAGCGGGCCGCGGCCGATTACGGCAAATTTAACGATGATTATACCATCGCCGCGGAAAAGAAACAGAAGGTAGCCATCGTCGGCGGCGGTCCGGCCGGTATCATGGCGGCGTATGACCTGCGGAAGGCCGGCTATAAAGTGACCATTTTCGAGGCGCTGCCGAAGCTGGGCGGGATGATGGCCGTTGGCATTCCGGAGTTCCGCCTGCCCCGGGACATTCTCAATAAAGAAACGGATATTATCAAAAAGCTGGGGGTAGAAATCAAGCTCAACACGAGGGTGGGGAAAGACGTTAAATTGGCTGATTTGCAGAAGAGCTACGACGCCGTTTTTATCGCCGCGGGCGCCCATAAAGGCCACGATTTGGGCATCGAGAACTCGAAGGCGGGCGGCGTCATCGACGGCACCGAGTTTCTCTATAAAGTGAACACCGGCGAAAAGGTGCCGGTGACAGACAGGGTGGTGGTGGTGGGCGGCGGCAATGTGGCCATCGACTGCGCCCGCACCTGCCTGCGGTTGGGCTTTAAAGAGGTGAATATCGCCTACCGCCGCTCGCGGGCGGAGATGCCGGCCATCGCAGAGGAAATCGCCGAGGCCGAGCGCGAAGGGGTGAAACTGACGCTGCTTTCCGGTCCGAACAAGGTAGTGGTTAAAGGCGGCCAGGCCAGCGGACTCGAATGTATCCAGATGAAGCTGGGCGACCCCGACACGTCGGGGCGGCGGCGCCCTGTGCCGGTCGCCGGCTCGGAGTTTGCGATTGAAGCGGGGCTGATAATCGCCGCCGTCGGTGAAGAGCCTGACCTCGCTTTCATGGCGGGTGATACGGCCGCCGCTATCGACAAAGGCTATCTCAAGGCCGACCCGCTGACGCTGGCGACGCCTGTCAAGGGCGTTTTCGCCGGCGGAGATTGCGTCACCGGCGCGGCCACGGTTATCGCGGCCATGGCGGCGGGGCGCAAAGCGGCCAAGTCCATCGACAAGTATTTTAAGGGCGAACCCCTCAATATCGGCCGGGAAGGCGAAGAAGTCTACGAAAGCAAGCTGCTGGTGGACGCTTACGGCACGCCGCAGCAAGCGCGGTCGGTCATGCCGACGCTGTCGCTGGAAAAGCGCCGCGGCCTCGGCCTGGTTCCACTGAGTCAACACGAAGTGAAGGCTCGGCCTGAAGGCAACTTTAAAGAAGTCGAGCTGGGCTTGAGCCGGGAAGAAGCGGTCAAAGAGGCCAAACGCTGCCTTTCCTGCGACTGCCGGATATGCATCAACCTGCTCGGCTGCCCGGCCCTGATTACGGAAGAAGGCAAGGTGGCGGTCGATGCCGCCGGGTGCCCCGGCTGCGGGGTCTGCGCCCAGGTCTGCCCGTTCGAAGCGATTATACCGGGAGAGTGAGAAGATGGTCACGAAGACGAAAGAGCTTAACATTATCATCTGCGGAGTCGGCGGACAGGGCGTCGTCCTGCTGTCCGAACTGCTCGGCAGTACGGCGGTCAGAGACGGCATTGCTGTAAAAGGTTCGGAGGTGCTGGGGATGGCACAACGGGGAGGCTCCGTGTTCAGCAACATCAGGCTGGGGGGTGACGCGCTGGCGCCGTTGACGCCGGAAGGGAAGGTCGATGTCATCATCGCTGTTGAGCCTTCGGAGGCGCTGAGAAATATCCAGTATCTCACTAAAAACGGCGTGGTCG
>CAZXYV010000328.1:0-2490 GCA_964645025.1 uncultured Dehalococcoidaceae bacterium
GCGTGGCCAGCCGTGCTTTAAAGGCGGGCGCCGCCATGATTAACGATATCTGGGGGCTGAAAAGAGACCCGGGTATCGCGCGCTTGGCCGCCGAAGCCGGCGTGCCTGTTATCCTGATGGCTAACGAACGCGATGCCCCGCCCAGGGCCGGCATCCTGGCGAAGGTTATTTCTGACCTCGAAGACGGGATAAAAATCGCGGAGAAAGCGGGCGTGGCCGCGGCAAATATTATTGTCGACCCGGGCATCGGTTTCGGCAAGACACTGGAGCAGAACCTGGAGCTTGTGAACCGGCTCGCGGAACTACAAAAGCTCGGCAGGCCCATCCTGCTGGGCGCGTCCCGCAAATCGATGATTGGGCTGGTGCTGGACCTGCCGGTCGATAAACGCCTCGAGGGCAACCTGGCCGTGACCGCTATCGGCATCGCTAACGGCGCCGATATGGTGCGCGTCCACGATGTCAGGCAAACGGCGCTTGTCTGCCGGATGAGCGACGCTATTATCAGAAGGGGGGCAATCGATGACTGAACTGGTCACGGTATATCTCGGTCTGGGCTCGAACCTGGGCAACCGCCAGGAGAATCTGGACACGGCTTTAAAACTACTGTCGCAGCGGATGCAGATGGGCAAGCTTTCATCGATATACGATACCGAACCGATAGGCAGCGCCAACCAGCCGCGTTTCCTGAACCTGGCCTGCGAGGTCTTTACCCGCCTGACGCCGGAGGGACTGCTGGCGCTGGTCAAGGGCATCGAGTTCAAGATGGGGCGACACAGCCGTTCCGGCGAGCCGCGCACTATCGATGTCGATATTCTCCTTTACGGCAACTCGGTGGTGAAAACTAAAGACCTGGAAATTCCCCACCCCAAGATGACGGAGCGCCAGTTTGTCCTGATACCGCTGGCGGAGATTGCGCCGGACGCCGTCCACCCGGTGACGAAGAAGACGATTAAGGAAATGAACCAGGCGATTAAAGAGGTGCAGGGCGTCCTCAAGCTGGACGGGAAGTAGGATTCGTTATTCGTTTTTAAATTATTTTATCTATTTTCACGTACGATTTGAGCGTAATTATTCGTTTTTCGTTATATGTTAAGTTAGCTTCAAATCCGGTTGATTCGTTTTTCGATTTATGGTAAGTTAGTCTCGATGCCGGATATTTGTTTTTCCCGATCTTTTCCCAAACAGCCTATGGTTATGATAACCTAGAAAATGATAATATACTACTGGAAAATGTCGCGAGTGAGGAGGGTAGAGGGAATGGATTCCGGCCTGCGCCGGAATGACAGAGGGAGGTAAAGGGGATGTACGAAATAGTTGTGGAAAAGCACTTTGACGCCGCCCACTACCTGCGGGGCTATCAAGGCAAGTGCGAGAACATGCACGGCCACCGCTATACTGTAAAAGTGAAGGTAAGCGCAGAGAAGCTAAATGACATCGGCCTGGCCTATGACTTTACCGATTTAAAGAGGCACCTGGACGATATCCTGGCACGCTACGACCACACCTGCCTTAACGACTTGCCGGAGTTCAAGAAGATAAATCCTTCTGCGGAGAACATCGCGTCCGCTATCTATAAAGCGCTAAAGAAGAAACTCTCTGCCGATGTCGTTACACTTACAGCCGTGGAAGTACCTGGACTGAGCGAAGTCGAAGTCTGGGAAACCCCTGAACAGGGTGTGAGTTATAGGCCTTAACCGGTTTTGAAATTCTAAGGGGATGAAACTCAAATCCTCCTTATTCCCCCTTTACGAAAGGGGGACAAACGCTCTGGTTAAGAATAATAATCAAAGAAAATGGCATCGTCTCCCTTTGTAAAGGGAGATGGAGAAGGATTTATACCCCCCTGAACAGGGCGTCAGCTACAGACCGTAGCCTTGATACCCCATCAATTATTTATTTGTAACGAAAGAGGGGGTATTTTTTTGGTGGTTAGGGTGGTAGAATGGCGCTGACAGACGCGTTTTGGGTTTTTATGGGGGAAAATTGCAATATGGAGGATGTATGAAATACATTGTGCGAAAATATTATTCGGGATATTGCAATTATGAAATTGATGCTGACAATGAAGACAATGCAAATAAACTGGCGAATGAAATGCCAATAGATTATAACCAAGTTGTGGAAACGCTCGAAGAATGGGAAGATTGTAATGAAGTTGAAGTGACTGCAAATATTTAATTTCCAAATTTGGTGGTATGTGAATTTATTTAAAGACGTATAAGGAGTAATTTGATATGGTTTCCTCTAATTATTTACAAAAGAAATGTAACAATTGTGGAGAATTATTAGATGCAATATGGTTTACAGCTTTGATGACAGAAGAATGGAGTTGGACCGGAGAAGGCTATAATGAATGTACTGCTAGTCACAGTCTTATTACAGACCCTGATCAATCAGTAATTTGCCCTAATTGCGAGCATGTTGTTGGTACGGGGCGAGACTTTGGTTTTGGGTAAAATTGATATTAAAGTTTAAGCGGGGAGAAGGAAA
>CAZXYV010000329.1:0-2477 GCA_964645025.1 uncultured Dehalococcoidaceae bacterium
CGCGGCTCTCCAGGAGCTTAACGTGCTGTAGAAGGGACTGTGTCTCCTTCGATTCGGCTGGCAGGTCAATCCCGAGCTCTTTGGCCTTGGCGATGATGTTACGCTTGCCGGCCTGGTCGGAGACTACGGTCCGCTGTCTATTACCAACCTTGGCCGGGTCGATGTGCTGGTAGGCATCCGGCCACTTGTTGACCCCGTCCATGTGATAGCCGGCCTTGTGGCTGAAGGCGCTGGCGCCGATGTACGGCGCAAAGGGGTCGGGGACCAGATTGGCCATTTCACTGACATAATGGGCTACATCCGTAAGCGAAGCAAGCTGCTTATCGGTGAGACATTTAATACCCATTTTCAGCTTCAAAGCTGGTATAATGGTGCAAAGGTCAGCGTTACCGCAGCGCTCACCCAGGCCATTGATAGTCCCCTGTACCTGCGTTGCCCCCGCCACGACCGCCGCCAGCGTATTGGCTACCGCCAGGCCGCCGTCGTTATGGCAGTGGATACCCAGTGGCACCGATGTTGCCCTGGCGGCCGCCTTGACGGCTTTAGTTACTTCGTCAGGCAGCGCGCCGCCGTTGGTATCACAAAGCACCAGGCAATCGACGCCGGCCTCGGTTGCCACTTCCAGTGTTTTCAGCGAATAATCAGGATTGTGTTTAAAGCCATCGAAGTAGTGTTCGACATCCCAGAATACGGTAAGTCCATGCGCTTTAAGATAGCGGATGGAATCGGCAATCATTTTAAGGTTCTCTTCCAGCGTGGTTTTTAAAACGTTGACGACATGTAAATCCGAGCCTTTACCAACAATGGTCGCCACTTTGACGCCGGCCTTGACCAGCATGGTGAAGTTGTTATCTTCCTCCGCCCTGATACCGCGCCGCCGCGTGCTGCCGAAAACGGCTATCTGCGCGTTCTTCAGCTTGAGTTCAGACACGCGTTTGTAAAACTCCGCGTCTTTAGGATTGGAGCCGGGCCAGCCGCCTTCGATGTAGTGGACGCCAAGCTCATCGAGCTTTTGGGCGATATGCAGCTTATCCACCACGGAGAAGGAGATGCCTTCGCTCTGGGCCCCGTCACGCAGGGTCGTATCGTAAAGCCGGACCGCTTTCAATTACTTGCCTCCAATATTTTCAGCGATATACAACGTCATTGCGAGGGCGAAGCCCGTGGCAATCTCAATCAACAACTTAATTCCAGTTAGGGATTGCTTCGCTGCGCTCGCAATGACAGAATATTAATAAATTACTTGCCTCCCACCTTCCTGGCGATAAGGTCGCCCATCTCTTTAGTGCCGACCTTCGTTTTATTTTCACTCATTATATCATAGGTGCGGTAGCCTTCGTTCAACACGGCCTCGACGGCATTTTCTACCGCCTTTGCCTCTTTATCCAGGGCCAGAGAATAGCGCAGCATCATGGCGGCGCTGAGGATGGTGGCGATGGGGTTGACATCGTTTAGCCCGGTGTGGCGCGGCGCGCTGCCGTGTATCGGCTCGTAGTAGCCGAAGATGCGGACGCCCGCCTGCGGCACCCCGGCCAGGCTGGCCGAAGGGAGCATCCCCATCGAGCCGGCCAGCATTGAGGCCTCGTCGGTAAGGATATCGCCGAAGGTATTTTCCGTGACGAGGACGTCGAGATATTTGGGGTTCTGGATAATCCGCATGGAGCAGGCGTCCACGAGCATATGCTCCAGGGACACGTCTGGATAGTTTTTGGCCACTTCTATCGCGACCTGGCGCCAGAGACGGGAAGACTCCAGCACGTTGGCTTTATCCACCGAGATGAGCTTTTTTTGGCGGCGGCGCGCCAGCTCGAAGCCGACCCTGACGATACGCTCGATTTCCTGCTCCGAATAGACCATGGAGTCGACGGCTTTGCGGCCGGTTTTGGTCTGCCAGCGCTTTTTGGGTTTACCGAAGTAAAGGCCGCCGGTAAGCTCGCGGACGAAGATGAAGTCTACTCCTTTAACTATCTCCGGTTTAAGGTTGGACGATGCGACCAGCATCGGGAATACTTTGACGGGGCGCAGGTTAGCGAACAGCCCCAGGCTTTTACGGAGCTCCAGCAGGCCATCCTCCGGGCGCACTTTAGCCAATGGGTCGTCCCACCTGGGGCCGCCCACCGCGCCCAGCAGCACGGCATCGGCTTTCCGGCACAACTTAATAGTTTCTTTCGATATGGCCGCGCCCTCGGCATCGATAGCCAACCCACCCACCAGCCGGGTATTGAGTGTGAAGCTGTGGCCGTATTTTGTACCGACGGCCTGTAATACTTTGACCGCCTCGGCGATAACTTCCGGGCCGACGCCGTCACCGGGTAAAACAATCAGGTTAAAGTTCACTTAAGTCCTCCGTTACGTTGTTTAGATTAATATTCTGTCATTCTGAGGAGCCCCGGTGAAATCGGGACGACGTGAGAATCCGTTACATCTCTGGCGGATTCTTCGCGGAGTTTATCCTGAGCGCAGGCGAAGGGCTCAGA
>CAZXYV010000330.1:0-2475 GCA_964645025.1 uncultured Dehalococcoidaceae bacterium
GCTTCGGCAATTTGCCAGTCAGCCATTTTTGATACGTCGTAAGCCACATTAACCTCCTTATTTTGTTTTTGTTGTTTAACTGTGCTGCGACATACCTTCCGGGAGTTCCAGAGGTATAGAAGGAAATACGATATTTCCGGTGGATTTACCGGCACCACCAACCTTGATAATGCCTTGCCAGCTACTCAAAAACCTGTCTCTTGACCTTTCTATTGCCACTACTTTTTTGCACTCGGCTGCCGGCTGGCCGCCATGAGTTTATCATAGATTTGCCTGACCTCTTTAGCCGTCTGCGGGCAGGCGCTGAAAAGAGGCCTACCGGCCAGGTCGGCTTCCGTAATCGCCGGGTCATAAGAGATATAGCCGAGTATTTCAATACCGGGCAGGCCCGCTGTAATGAACTCCCGGTCGGCTTCGCTCCTTATCTTGTTACCGACCACGGCGATGCCAGGCAGACCGAGGTCCTGCGCCAGCTTGAGAATGGTCTGGGCGGTCTCGATGCTTCTCCGCCCCGGCTCGACCACGATAAGCAGCCTGTCCACGGCCTTGGTAGTGCCCCGGGACAGGTGCTCGATGCCCGCCTCCATGTCCAGGATAACCACTTCGTCCCTTTGCAAGAGCAGATGGCTGATGAGGGCCTGTAACAAGGCGCCCTCGGCGCAATAGCAGCCGGTGCCGCCCCTTTTTATCCGCCCCATCACCATCAGCCGGATGCCGTTCAGCTTGACGGCATACTCCTCCGGCAGGTCGTCTACCCGCGGATTCAGCTTGAAAAAAGAGCCGGACTGGCCGGGGCGGACGCCCACGCGCTCTTCGATGAGGTCGCTCAATTCGGAGATGGGGGTAATTTTTTCCGCTTGGGGGAATCCGAGCGTCGCCGCCAGGTTGGCATCGGGGTCGGCATCGATAGCGATGACAGAAAAGCCGGATTCGGCGAAAATATGAGAAAGGAAAGCAGACAGGAGAGTTTTACCGACGCCGCCTTTACCGCTTATCGCTATCTTCATGCCGACCTTGCTTCACACCTGATCGTATCGATTATATTTTCGGGGGAAGCACCGAGAATTGAAGTGACAATATACCTTGCTACCCAAGCAAATAGTTTATCTTATGCTGTTTTGAAAGTCAAGAAAATCCTGTACCGGAGACATAGAACTTACGGCCTATGGATTTTAGGCATACCCGTCCGGTATTGTCTTTAAAGGGCGGGTAAACTAGAATAGCTTTAAAGAGAGGAGGTGCGGGACAATGGCGATGATTGATATCAGTGTGGTGCCGGTGGGGACACAGTCACCGTCAGTCAGTAAATACGTGGCCGGTGCGGTAAAGATTTTACAGAATGAGCCCGGGATAAAGTACGAGCTGACGGCGATGAATACGATTATCGAGGGGGACCTTGATAAACTGCTGATGCTGGCACGGCGAATGCACCGCTCGGCCTTTGACGCCGGGGCGAAAAGGGTCGTGACCACCCTCCGCATCGATGAGCGCCGCGATAAACCTCTGACCATAGAGGGCAAGGTAAAGGCGGTCAAAGAAAAGCTGGGGTAAAAAGTCCCTCTCCCACAAGGGGAGAGGGTAGGTTGAGGGTGAAATCCTGGCCTGCCCCTCACCTTAATCCTCTCCTTCAGGATGAGTCCTTCAGGATGAATCCCACAAGGGGAGAGGAAATACTAGATATATATGTAATTAAAATAAAAGCGGAGTAATAAGGAGGTCACCAACATTATCTGGTTATGGCTGGCCGCTATCGGCCTTTTTATCGGGGCCTTCGGCACGCTTATCGGCGTGGCCGGCGGGTTTTTGCTGGTGCCTATCCTGCTCTTTCTTTATCCTGATGAAACTCCGTCCACCATCACCAGTATCACCCTGACCGTAGCCTTTTTCAACGCCCTGTCCGGCTCCATTGCCTACGGCAGATTGAAACGCATCGACTACCGTTCCGGGCTGTTTTTCGCTCTGACAGCCATACCGGGGGCCATCATCGGTGCTTTTATCGTCAATTATCTGAACCGGAGTATATTCCAGTATATTTTCGGAGCGGTACTTCTGGTTATCTCGGCTTACCTGCTGGTGCGTCCGGACAAGAAGCTGACCGGTGGTTTCCTGCTGAAATGGCCGACTCACCGGCGCATCACCGATGGGCAGCAGCATATTCACAGCTATTCCTTTAATCTGCCCCTCGGGATGACGATCGCCTTCTTCGTGGGTATCATCTCCAGTTTGCTGGGTATCGGCGGCGGGATTATCCACGTGCCGGCCCTGACGCAAATCTTCAGTTTTCCCACCCATATCGCCACGGCAACCTCGCATTTTATGGTGGCGATAACCACCTTGACCGCCATCGGCACCCACCTGGTTTCGGGCACATACGCCACGGAAATCGGCCGGGTGGCGGTGCTTTCCGCCGGGGCGGTTATCGGGGCCCAGTTCGGCGCCCGCCTGTCGCAGCGGGTGACCGGCGTCCTGATTGTC
>CAZXYV010000331.1:0-2473 GCA_964645025.1 uncultured Dehalococcoidaceae bacterium
TGGTGGCACCGCTCTCGAATTGAGCAAAACGCCGTTTTAAAATTGAGCCACTCTGGCGTTTAGTATAGTGGCTCTTGGGTCATTAATCAATCATTCATCGATTTTACCCTCCACATCCTTCTCTTTGGGCTTTATAGTCATGGTTTCTTCATGCCCCCGATTTCGGCTCCGGTACGAGGAGCCTTTCGTAGTCAGGATATGAGAGTGATGGCCTAGCCGGTCCAAGAGGGCCGTGGTGAGCTTGGCGTCGCCAAAGACCTGCACCCACTCACCGAAAGCCAGGTTGGTGGTAATTAGTGTGGACCGCCGCTCGTAGCGCTCGGAAAGCAGGTTGAAGAGGAGCTCACCACCGGCGCGATCGAAAGGCACAAAGCCAAGTTCGTCCACGATCAGCAGGTCGTCTCTTTCCAGACGGCGGTGCAGGCGTCCCAGCAGGCGCTCGTCGCGGGCCTCCAGCAGCATGCGCACCAGTTCCGCCGCCCGAGTGAAGCTCACGCGGAAACGCCGGCGGGCGGCTTCCACTCCGAGTCCGATGGCGATGTGCGTCTTGCCGGTGCCAATCGGACCGGCCAGGATGATGTCTTCTGCCCGGCTGAGGTAAGCGCAGCTAGCCAATTCCAGCAGTTTGGTGCGGGATATCCCCTTAAGCGCTTCCCATTCAAGCTGGTCGAGGGTCTTGGTATCCGGAAAGTGGGCTTCCTGCAGGCGGCGGGCGGCGGTCCGTTCCTGACGGGAGCGCATCTCGGCTTCCAGTACTTGGCGAAGGAATTCCTCGTAAGCCCAGCTGCCGTCACGGGCCTGCCGGGCCAGTCCCTGGTATTCTTTGGCCGCGCCGGGCATCTTCAAGCCGTGCAGGTGTTCGCTGATGACTGCTTCACGGATGGTAGCCTCACTCATCGCAGGCCTCCCCCGAGCAGGACGTCATAATCAGCCGGCGATCCCGCCTCAATTTCATAGCTTTGCAGCGCCGCCGGTACCTCGACCACGGCTCTGGCCTGCTGGAGCCGCCCTGCCATGGCCAAGAGATCACAACGACCGGCCTCCAAGGCGGCCTTAAGGGCTTCAGCGACCGTTTGCGAGCCATGGTCGACTACTGCCCCAAGTACCCGGGACAATACCTGCGCTGCTTCCCTGGAGCCGTAGCGGCCTACCAGAAGAGCCCAGAGCCGACCGTAAGGCTCACCCAATTCCGCCACCAATTCCGTCGCCACTTGACGCACCGCCTGGGGCTTCCTCGCCAGCTCCGGTAGGTAATGGCGGTAACTGATACGCTTGCCGCCGCGTCTCTGCCTTGGGACCACTTCCGTCTCACCCCGGCAGACCAGCCGGATATCTTCGGCTCCCATGTACGCCGTGGCTTCCAGCCTAGCCCAGCCGGACGGCACTGAGTAGATGGCCGACCCTATCTGCACCGTCGACTTGCTAGATACCGGCAACAGCACTATCTTCCGTGCCTCAAACGGTCTCTCCGGCAAAGGTAATAGCTTCGCCTGTTCCTCCTGCCATAGGTCCAAGCAGCGGCGGCCATCCCGCCGGACCCGCTTCCGCCAGGCCGTGTCCACTTCTTCAAGAAGCGCAGTGGACATCTCCGCCAGACTATTGCCGCGGGGTATGGGAGTCAGGTGCTGGAGTCTCAGACCCTTGCCGCGGGCCTCCACACTTCCCTTATCATGCCCCTCACCGGGCCTGGCAAAGCACGGCTCGAACAGGTAATGGCTGACCAGGGCTTTGAAACGATCGGTGAGCTCCGGGAGTAACCCCACCCGGCGTTTCACCGCCGCCGAAAGATTATCGTATATTATCCGCTGCGGCAGACCATGGAATTGCGCCGCCGCCCGCACATGGCCGTCCAGAAAAGAGAGCTGATCACAGGAGTCGTATAACCAGGTGAAATCACGCTCCGAGTACGGCAGATGCAGCACCAGCTTCCAGATCCGGTGGAAATCGCCGCCTTCCTCCACGGTTGCGTCAAAGAAGTCGAGCTGCCCCTCTTCACCGGCGTGGTGGACCAAGGGGATGAATACTTCCGCCGCCCGGCGGCGTTTTTCACGGAGATAGTCCCGGACAACGGTGATCCCGGTCTGATAGCCATCTTTAAGCAACTGGCGGTGGACACGGGTGCCGGTGATCCGCTGCTTCGGCGTGAGACGCCCGGACCACTCGCTCAGGATTTCATCGATGCGCGGCGCTATTTTGTCTGTCACTGGCCGCGGCCGTGGGGTGGCCGGTTTGTAGACCGGCTCAGAAGTTTGAAGATATTTCGATACCGTGTTGCGGCTGACATCCAGCTCACGGGCTACAGAGCGAATACTGCGGCGCTCGACGAGCACCTTGTGCCGGATGACGTAGACCTTGTCCATTCGTAGCATTCCTTTCCTCCGGTAACCACTGGTTTCCCAATAGATTACCGGACTTCAAGGAGTGGCTCAATTCCTGAGCGGCGAATGGCTCAATTTCTGGGCGGCGTGTCCAA
>CAZXYV010000332.1:0-2468 GCA_964645025.1 uncultured Dehalococcoidaceae bacterium
GTATCGCCGCAGGAGCCAGGCGCGTACGGGTAATGGACCAGCCTTTCGGCGGCACAGCCGAGCAGGCCTATGAGCGTAGCGGCATAGCCAAAGCGGCCAAGGAAGCCGGCGCGGAAATGGAAATAATGAGCGGCATGAAGCTCAAAGATGTAGCTATACCCAACGGACGCGATATTAAAAAATGGTCGGTTTACGCGGACGCACTCGATACCGATGTCCTGATAAATGTACCGATTGCCAAACATCACAATCTGGGCAGGCTGACACTGGGCATGAAAAACCTCATGGGACTTATCAAGGACCGCGGCCAGTTTCATTTCAACCTGGGTCAGCGCGTTGCCGACCTCACCAGCCTGCTACGCCCGCAACTGACGGTGGTGGACGCCGTGCGCATCCTTACGAACCACGGGCCTACCGGCGGTAGCCTGGCTGATGTGAAACTTCTAAATACCGTCATCGCCAGCCACGATATCGTCGCCGCGGACACTTATGCGGCCACGCTATTCGGGTTAACCGGTGACGATATACCGACGATACGCGCCGCCGCACCGATGGGCCTGGGGACAACCGACCTGAAAAGCGTGAAGGTTGAAGAAATCAGTGTCTAAAAGAGAAAATCAAGGTGACTGAAGCTACACCGGAAAAGAAACAAACCCTCCCGAAGAAATGGCGATGGACCCGCCGGACGGTGCAGACGCTGTTCCTGCTGGCGTTTCTCTTCTTGCTGGTGGATACAGTGCAGAGAGCTGCCGGCCGTTTCCCGAACGACCTCTTTTTCCATCTCGACCCTCTTACCGGCATGACATCCATGCTGGCCAGCCGCAGCTGGATAGCCCCGATGGCGCTCGGCATTATTACGCTTGTTCTGGCAGTGGCCGTAGGGCGCGCCTGGTGCGGTTGGGTCTGCCCGATGGGCACCGTCCTTGACTGGACGCCGTCACGCCGGTCGCGCCAGAATCCGGGCATTTCCCCCCGGTGGAGCCAGCTTAAGACCTTCCTGTTCTTTACCGTCATTCTCGGTGCCGTGCTGGGCAGCCTGACGTTGATCATATTAGACCCGATAACGCTTCTGTTCCGTACCGTCTCCAGCGGTATTTTACCCGGCCTTAACTGGGCAATCGGGGGAGCGGAATCCTGGTTTTATGGCTTCAGAGCGCTGCGGCCAGCCCTGGACGGAGTGGACGAAGTATTACGCGGCTGGTTATTAAATAGCCAGTCCTTTTATTTACCGAACCTGGCGCTGTTGGCTTTCTTTGCAGCCGTCCTTGGCCTCAACGCCGTACGCTCGCGTTTCTGGTGCCGGTATATCTGCCCCCTGGGCGGGTTTTTAGGATTAGTTTCCAGAGTCGCGTTAATCCGGCACAAGGTCGATGGTGAAAAATGCGTATCCTGCCGCAAATGCTCTACCATTTGCCCGACCGGCGCCATTTACCCGGAAAACAAGTTCGCCGCAGATATAGCAGAATGCACCGCCTGTCTCAACTGTGTGGAAGGCTGTCCGACTAACGCTATCTACTTCGGGAGGCAAAGAAAAGCCATACAGCCGCAAGATAAATCACGCCGTTGGTTACTATACTCCCTGGGCGCGGCAGCGGTGGCAGCCGTCTTACTACGCTTCATCCCCACTGTCGCCAGAAAAGCGCCGGGATTAGTCAGACCGCCTGGAACCAGCGAGGCAAGCCTGTATAACCGGTGTATCCGCTGCAGCGAGTGCGTGAAGGTTTGCCCGACTGGAGTTATCCAGCCGAATCCGGCGGGCAGCCCGGCCAAGCTCTGGACACCGGTACTTAAGACACGACTGGGTTATTGCGATTATTCCTGCAACTCGTGCGGCACCGTGTGCCCTACCGGCGCTATCGCCGACCTGACGCTGGAGGAAAAGAGAAAGACCGTGATTGGAGTAGCCAGAATCGACCAGACCAGATGTATTACCTGGACGGAAGGCCGTGATTGCATCGTCTGCGAAGAGATGTGCCCCGTTCCGGAGAAGGCCGTTAGACTGGGAGGCGGGGGACGTCACCCGCAGGTATTAGAGGAGCTATGTATCGGCTGCGGTATCTGCGAGCACCAGTGTCCTATAGCCGGTGAAGCTGCCATACGCGTTTATCCGCCTGCGGCTGTAACCTGAAAAACTCAATCTATCTCTCCACAAGCGATTCTTCCGCACTGCACCATACAAAAATTCATAAGGTTAAACGAGAAGAAAAAGCTATATCGACCACCCTCCTTGGGGCTGGAGAAGGAAATGAAAAAACAGAAACAAAGCCTCACCCGAAACGGAAGACTTCAGGGCATTGGTCACTATGTCTCTTTATCAGTTAATATACGGACGGAACATAATATTACATGCAGCACCTGTTCTCTGTATAACGTCCATTAGCTGCCTGCCTTAACACTTACAAGATAAAGTCATCACAGGTTTACGATAATATCTATTATTCAGACCGGAGCGCCTCGATTGGATTGAG
>CAZXYV010000333.1:0-2449 GCA_964645025.1 uncultured Dehalococcoidaceae bacterium
ACGCATCTTTGCTATACTTAACAGGTGCGCCCCCATCGTCTAGTGGCCTAGGACACGGCCCTTTCAAGGCTGGAACATGGATTCGAATTCCATTGGGGGCATTTAAACTCCGCCGCGGAGCCCGGTAGACTAAAACATAAAAGAACGAGTTAGGAGCGAAACAAAGATGACGATGAGCAACCCCCTGGAAACGCGGACGGCACTCCCTGAGAACTGGGCGCAATTGACACCGGCGCAGAAACGAAAGTACCGGCTCGACAAATTCCTGAATCCGGAAGGTATCAATTTCGTCAGTGAGGATGCAAAAAAGGCCTATAAGGTAAGAGCCCAGAGGACCGTGGACGTCTATAATATCAAGGAACCTGATAAGGTGCCGGTCGTTCTGCCCGTGGGCAGCCTGCCCTATGATTATAGTAATATCAATACCCATACCGCCATGTACGATTATGAAAAAGCCATCCAGGCCTTTATGAGATTTAACGAAAAATACTCGGCGGAGCTGGATTACTTCGCCAGCCCCATGACCTTCCCGGGCAAGGTGCTGGATTTGCTCGACTATAAAATTTACGCCTGGCCGGGGCACGGCATCCCGGAAAGCGCCCCCGGGTTCCAGTACATCGAAGGCGAGTACATGAAAGAGGATGAGTACGACGACCTGATTCGCGACCCTTCCGATTTCTGGTTACGGACCTATTTACCCCGCGTCTTCGGCGTCTTTGAAGGCTTCAGGTTGTTCCAGCCTCTTACGGTTATAACGGAAAACGTCCATATCCCGTATTTTATCCCGCTAGCCCTGCCGAAGGTACAGGACTCGCTGCAAAAGATGATTGATGTCGGCAAAGAATACCAGAGGCTGGCAAAAATAGCCGGACAATTTCTCGGCAGGGGAGCCGCCAGCGGATTCCCGACGATGCCGGCCGCTTTTGCCAAAGCCCCCTTCGATACCCTCGGCGATACGCTTAGAGGTACACAGGGTATTATGAAAGATATGTTCCGGAGGCCGGATAAGCTCCTGGAGGCCCTGGATGTCATCGCCGATATCTCCATCAATACCGTGTTGAAATCGCCCAGCTTCGGCAGACTCGTGATTGTACACTACCCGCTCCATAAAGGCGCCGACGGCTGGATGTCAGCCAAGCAGTTCGAGACATTCTACTGGCCTTCTCTGAAAAAAATGATGGACGCCTTTATCCAGGAAGGCCTCATCCAGAGCCACTTTGCCGAGGGCAGCTACGATACACGCCTAGAGAGTATCAACGAGTTCCCCAAAGGCACGGTTCTCTGGTATTTCGATAGGACGGATATCTTCCGGGCGAAAAAGATTCTCGGTGCTAAATGCTGCCTCATGGGCAACGTACCGTCTTCAATGATACTCACCGGCTCACCGCAAGATGTCAAAGAGTACTGCCGCAAGCTAATCGTGGAATGCGGTAAAGGCGGCGGCTATATCCTGTCGGCAGGTACCGCCGGCGGTAGCCCGAAAATAGAAAATCTGCGGGCGATGGTTGCAGCCGTCCGAGAGTACGGCGTCTATAAGAAATAAGTTTTGAATTAACCCGATTACTTTAGAGATAAACGGCGATATCGTCAAAGCGGCCTGCTTCGCGAAATGACCGCACCGCAGCATTACCGCCACCAAGCCCCCGCGGGCCAGCAACAAGGTTACCTTATCATGCTTTTCAAGGCCTTTTCATCGATAATGACAATGCGGCGGCGCTCCAGCCTGACGGCATGGTTTTCTTCCATGACCCGCAAAGACTTGTTGACAAAAACCCGACTGGAACCCACCATGGCTGCCAGGTCCTGCTGCGTAAAAAGCGGCAGTCGTTCACCCCCGCCGGCCGCAGCTTGTTTTATAATTAACCTGGCCAACCGGCTAATCACCTGGTCGAACGACAGCACCTCTACCAGGGACGAATCACGCCGGACCTTGCCGGCGAGAACTCCGGCGGTATTTAAAGCTACCCTGGGAAACTTCAAAAAAAGGAACTTCATATCCTCTTTTTTAATCGCGTAAAGACGGACGGGAGTCATCGCCTGCATATCCATGGCGCATCTACCGCCGTCAAAGGTTGACACGTCATTCAGTGATTCCCCGATAGAAGCTATATTCAGTATCTGTTGCTTGCCGTTAATTGACTTCTTGAACACCTTTACCGAGCCCGATGTAATGAAATACATATAATCGGACCGGTCATCTTCTAACAACAAGGTCTGTCCTTTTTCAATTTGCTTTTCCGCGGCAATATACTTCCTGACCTCTTTTAGCTCATCCTGAGTCAAGCCTGAGAAGTAGTGCATCTTGGCCAGCATTTTTAAAGTGACTGCCATATAAACCTCTTGTGGAAAAATCAAGTATCAGCCTAACGCTAAAAATATAATGTAGGTTCTGAGAAATTTTGTCAAGCTGCGATGCGATAAAGGGCTGGCCAAGAATAATTGAAAATAG
>CAZXYV010000334.1:0-2440 GCA_964645025.1 uncultured Dehalococcoidaceae bacterium
AATACGGCTGGGAGAGGGCCGCCTGGTTTGCCATCCATATCATCGCCTCCGATTCCGTGACCAGCGGACTTAAGCCCGGGTTCCTTTCCATCGACCTTAACCTGCCGATGGAGATGACCAAAAAACAGCTGGAGACGGTCTGGGACACCATGCACCGGGAATGTAAAAAGCTGGGGATAACCGTCATCACCGGCCACACCGCCCGGTACGAGAACTGTCACTATCCCATGGTCGGCGGGGCCACCATCGTCGGTATCGGCGAGCTGGGCGAGTATGTTACCCCCCGTTTCTGTAAAGCCGGCGATAAGATAATCATCACCAAGGGGCCGGCCATCGAGGCGACGGGCATTTTCGCCGCCATGTTCCCCAAGGTTATCGAGAAAGAGCTCGGCGCCGCGTTCAGCCGGAAGGCGCAGGAGATTTTTTACCTGATGTCCGTCGTGGAGGATGCGCTCATTGCCGTGAGCGTCGGCGTCCGCGATAACGGCGTGACCGCCATGCATGATGCTACCGAGTGTGGCGTCTGGGGAGGCCTGTACGAAGTGGCGCAGGCATCCGGCCTGGGCGCCAGGATAGAGAAAGAAAAGATAATTATAGAAGACGGTGTCCCCGAGGTCTGCCGGTTCTTCGGCATCGACCCTTATGCCTCCATCAGCGAAGGTACGCTGATAATCGCCTGTAAAGAACCCAAGGCGCAGGCAGTGGTGAAAGCATTAGCCGGAAAAGGCATCAAATCTTCGATAGTAGGTGAACTGACCAGGCCGGAAAAAGGCATGGTGCTGGTGGAAAAGGGGCAGGAGAAGAGGCTGGAACACCCGATTGTCGACCCCTTCTGGAGGGCTTTTTACGACGCTCTGGGGAAATACAAGGCCTAATTGATACCGTGGGGGCAGGTTTGAAACCTGCCCCTATAAAAACCACCCCGGAGGTCTTCAATCTCTCTTAAAGCGGTTGGTGATGGGCAACCGTCTATCCCGGCCGAAGGCCCGGGGTGTTATTTTCACGCCGGGCGGCGCCTGCCGCCGTTTGTACTCGCTGGTGTCCACCAGCCTCGCCGAACGCCTGACCATCTTCTCATCGATGCCCATCGCCACAATCTGCTCGATGCTTTTATCTTCCTCGACGTAAGCGGTCAGGATGGGGTCGAGCACCTCATAGGGAGGCAGGGAATCGGAGTCTTTCTGGTCGGGCCGAAGCTCGGCGGAAGGCGGCTTCTTAAAAACAGTATCCGGGATAAGCTCGGTGCCGGCCTTGGCATTTCGATGCTCCGCCAGCTTGTAGACCATGGTCTTGGGCACGTCCTTGATGACGGCAAAACCGCCCGCCATGTCCCCGTAAAGCGTTGTATAGCCCGTGGCGTACTCGCTTTTATTGCCCGTGGTCAGCACCAGCCAGCCGAACTTATTGGAAAGCGCCATCAGGAAGTTGCCCCGGATACGCGCCTGGAGGTTCTCCTCGGCAATACCCGGCTCTGTCCCCTGGAACGGCCTGGCCAGGGTGTCCAGGTACACCTTGAAGACCTGTTCAATGGAGATAGTATAAAGCTTGATACCCAGGTTTTTGCTCAGGAGCTTGGCATCGGCCAGGCTGCCGCGCGATGAGTAGCGCGACGGCATGGCCACGCCGATAACATTCGACTTGCCCAGGGCATCGACGGCGATGGCCGCCACCAGGCTGGAATCGATGCCGCCGGAAAGACCGATGACCACCTTTTTAAAGCCGTTTTTCAGGACATAGTCTCGCGTGCCCAGCACCACGGCGGCGTATATCTCGGCGACAGTGTCCGCTACCTCGACCTGGCGCGGCGGCAGGGGAGGTTTGGCTGCCTTTAACGGCGCCTCGGAAATGATGATAGTATCGGTTTCCTTTGGCTCCTGCGCCGGGCGCTTCCGCTGCCCTTTCCGCCACCGCGGGTCGTGCAAGCGGGCGCGGAAGACACTTTCGATGTCGAGGTCGGCCAGTATCAGGTCTTCCTGGAACTGTTTACCGCGGGCAATAAGCTGCCCTTTCTCGTCCAGTATCAGGCTGTTGCCGTCGAAGACCAGCTCGTCCTGACCGCCCACTAAGTTATTAAAAGCGAAAATAGCCACGTAGTCCGCCGCGCGCGTGGCGATCATCCTTTCACGGGAACGCGCCTTACCCAGGTGGTAGGGCGAAGCGCTGATATTAACGATGACATCGGCCCCGGAGTAAGCCTGGGTCGTGGCCGGTCCGGATTCGTACCACATATCTTCGCAGATATTGACGCCGATATTGATACCGCCGATGACATATACCGGTGACCGGTCGCCTGCCCGGAAGTAGCGGTTCTCATCGAAGACGCCGTAGTTGGGCAGGTAGGTCTTGTGGTAAGCATCGACGAGCCGGCCATCGTGGATGATAGCGGCGGCATTATAGATATCCTCTTTAGCGTCGACGAAGCCGACGACCAGCGTGATTC
>CAZXYV010000335.1:0-2409 GCA_964645025.1 uncultured Dehalococcoidaceae bacterium
CCCGTAATCACCTGGACGGCATCGGTCA
Organism: uncultured Dehalococcoidaceae bacterium; assembly: GCA_964645025.1. Taxonomy (GTDB): domain Bacteria; phylum Chloroflexota; class Dehalococcoidia; order Dehalococcoidales; family RBG-16-60-22; genus Fen-1077. The sequence goes on from CAZXYV010000335.1 coordinate 29, forward strand.
TGCAGCGGTCTATCTCGGTATAGACGATAAGGTTTTTATGCTTCACGCCGGGTTCCAGCCCCAGGGCCTTCATGGCCACCAGGGATATCTTCGTCCCCAGGGCAATGCCGGCGCAGATATCCCCGTGATAGTCTCCCGCCTTCTTCACCCAATAATCGAAGTCTTTCATAGCGCCTCCTTGAGAGCGTACAGTGTTTTTCTCTGCTAGCGGAGCAGGTCAGTCAGCCGCGTCTTCTCCCGCGCTTTTAAACCACTATCAGTAGTTAAAATGTTACATATATTCAATAATTTTAACACATTTCTTTATGACTTCTATATTGAGGTGGGGTTATAATTAACGGTAAATCAGGTAGTTAAGAGAAGTCGAATATGAGATTAGGTTCGTAATTAAATGACTAAAGCTAACAAGAAGCAATGCGTGCTGGTGGTCGATGACCACCCGAAAGTGCTGCGATTTATTGAGATAGATTTAAAGCTCCGCGGGTTTGATGTCATTACTACGGTTTCCGGTGAGGAAGCCCTGGAACTGGTCAAGTCGGCCAGGCCGGATATCATGCTCCTGGATATTGTCATGCCCGGGATAGACGGTTTCGAGGTACTCCGGAAGCTGCGGTCTTTTACGCAGTTACCGGTGATAGCCATCAGCGCCAGGCCGTCCAATTACGATGATGCCATACGGCTCGGTGCCGACGATTTTATGGCCAAACCATTTGACCCCGATGAGATGGTCAGAAAAATCGAAGTGCGGCTAAGCCGCGGAGAGACTTTGTCGGAACAGCCAGGCTAGGACGGAGTATCGCTTTTCGGGAGGGCAAACGAGAAAGTCGAGCCCTTGCCCGGCGCCGAGTCCATATTAATCCACCCCCCCTGCGCTTCGACCAGTCTTTTGCATACCACCAGGCCGAGCCCAACGCCCATGGTCGGCCGTAGCTGAGTCTCCAATTGCTGAAATTGCTCGAATAATCTGGCCTGGTCTTCCGGGGCTATCCCCGGGCCCTGGTCGGTTATCGCGGTGACGATGAAGTCTCCCTCCGTCCGGGCGGAGACCGTAATCCGGCTGCCCTCCGGAGCATATTTGGTGGCGTTTTCCAGCAGATTGTACAGAATTCTTTCCACCCGCATCGGGTCGGCCTCGACCGGAGGCAGGTCACCCGGAATGTCCACCGAAAACTGGTGGCTTACCCTCTGACCCTTCAATCTCTTGATGACGCTCCGGGCCGTGCCGGCGATGCTCACCGGCTCCACGCGCAGTGTCAGACGTCCGGCCTGGTGCCTCGATAGTTCCAGCATGTTTTCCAGGATGACGGCCAGCTGGTCGGCGCCCTCGGTGGCGTTCTGGACAAGCTCGCGTACCTCCGCGGGAGATAGTCCCTCGGACATGGCCGTCCGCAGGGAGCCGGTTATCACGGTCAGCGGCGTGCGGAGTTCGTGGGAGACCAGACCGATGAACTCGTCCTTCAAATGCTCCACCCGCTTGCGCTCGGTGATGTCGTGGAACATCTCCAGCTTGGAAATGCTGCCGTCCGGGTTTTTAATGGGTGTATCAACGAGGTCATAGGTCTTCCTGTTTTTGGGCAAATACAGCTCCCAGTGCACAGTCTTACCGGCGAACACTTCCTCGTTATTACACCAGGGGCAGACTGCTTCCCGGTCATGTAAATAGCTAAAGCACTTACGGCCTTCAACCGGGCCGAATTCTCGCTTCAGTGCCGGGTTGGCATATTCGATGTCACCGTTCCGGTTGACAATGTAGACGCCGTCCTCCATGGCATCCAGTATGCCGGTCAGTTTGTCTCGCTCGGTCTGCAGGAAGTCCATGGTTCGGCTGTTCTGGAGAGCCACGGAAGCAAGCCCGCCAAAGGCGGTGGCCATCTCCGCGTCATCTTGGGTGAAACCCCCTGGTTTGTCCGCCAGACCAATCAGACCGACGGTTTTACCCTCTATTACCAGCGGGGCAAACAGCACATTGTCAATGGTAACATGTCCGGCCGGCAACAGTCTGGCCCATTGGCTATTCGGGAAATCATTGTCATAAACGGCTTTGCCGGAGAGGTATGCCTCGGCGCGCAACCCGCGGACCGGCATCGGCAGTTTCGGGTCAACGGTACAGGGGCGTCCCCCGGATTCAAGGAAGAGCACTTCATTGTCTTTTCCATTTTTTGCCAGCAGGGCGATGTAACCGCCGGTAGCACCGATCACGTCCCGGCATGATTCAAAAATAGCGCGTGCCGAGTCCGTAAACTTTTCGTACTTTAACACCGCTCTGGAGGCATCCAGCAGCGCTGAGGTTTGCTTGTTGCTCTTGTGCAGTTGCGCTAAAGTCACTTTCAGCGCCTCTTCCTCCTTCTTACGTTCGGTGATATCTTTGGCGATATGGACGG
>CAZXYV010000336.1:0-2408 GCA_964645025.1 uncultured Dehalococcoidaceae bacterium
TGCTGCGTCGGCCTGCGCGGCATCAGGATACAGAATATCGTCAGCGAGCTGAGCGGCGAGAAAATCGACGTGGTCCAATGGAGTCCCGACCAGGCCACTTTCATCGCCAACGCGCTCAGCCCGGCGCACATCTTAAGCGTAGAGATGAAGAAAGCCGAGCAGGCTGCCACGGTAATCGTTCCCGATAAACAGCTGTCCCTGGCTATCGGGAAAGAGGGGCAGAACGCCAGGCTGGCCGCCAAGCTTACCGGCTACCGTATCGATATTAAGAGCGCCACCATGGCGGAAACTGAAAAGGCCGAAGTGACTAAAGCCGCCGCCAGGGCGAAAGTCACGGAAGAAGCACCAGCCGAAGAGGCCATTGAAGCTGTACTGGCGACTGAACCCGGTGAAATACCCGCCGAGCTACTCGCCGAACTGACGGCTCCGGTAGCCGAGAAACCGGCGGTAGAGGAAGAGAAAGCCGCCGAGGAAGAAGAGGAAGTCGAGCCGGTAGCGGAAGAACTGCTGATAACACCGGTCGTCCTCGAGCCGCAGGAAGCCGGGGGCAAAATCAAGCTGAGATTTGCCGAAGATATCATGGCGCCTAGAAGAGCTAGAGTTGAGCCGAAAACCAAGAAGAAAAAGAAGGGCGGTTACGCTAGAGATACGGGTGACGACACCGTAAAAGTCCGGGGGAAAGGCCGCCGCGACTACGAAACCGTGGGGGAGGACGAGGAAGATTTATAGCCCGCGCTCCGGGTCAACCAGGCGGGTGCCACAAAGGACCTGCGTGGCCTGCCGTCAGGTTAAGGCCAAGCGTGAACTGGTACGCCTGGTGCGTACCCTTCCGGGCGATATTGAAATAGATACCACCGGGAAAAAGGAAGGGCGGGGCGCTTACCTCTGCCCTACCCTGTCCTGCCTGGAGAAAGCGCTGCAAGGCAAGCAGCTGGAACATGTATTAAAGAGCCAGCTTACCCCGACTAACCGGGAGCGGCTTACGAAAAGTGGTCAAGAACTCCTGAAGGAGATAGGTGGTTAAATCCAGCAAACCCGATAATATTTCCAACCACGTGGCGGAAAAGCCCGCACCTGAGGCGGCTAAAGCCAGTGTGCCGGTAATTGATATCCCGCGCTCGATTAGCGTCCGGCAGCTGGCCGATATCCTGCAGGTAGATTCCATTCTGGTCATCAAGCAACTGATGCGTAATGGCATCATGGCTAATATCAACCAGATAGTTGACTATGAAACAGCGGCCAATATCGTGGCCGGTTTCGGCTTCAAAGCGCGTCTGAAACCGCTGAAAGAGCAGCAGATGGCCACCGCCGCCGAGGAAGGTAAGAAGGCCAAACGGCGCTACGGCAAAGAGGCCGCTAACCTCCAGACGCGGCCGCCGGTGGTCACCGTCATGGGGCATGTCGACCACGGCAAGACCAAGCTCCTCGACGCTATCCGGAAGACCAACGTGGTGGACTCGGAGGCCGGCGGTATCACCCAGCATATCGGCGCTTACCAGGCCACCATCGGCGGTCAGAAGATAACCTTCCTGGATACGCCCGGCCACGAGGCGTTTACCGCCATGCGGGCCCACGGCGCCAATATCACCGATGTCGCCATCCTGGTGGTGGCCGCCGATGACGGCGTCATGCCGCAGACCCTGGAAGCGATTAACCACGCCCGTGCCGCCGAGGTGCCTATCGTCGTGGCGATTAATAAAATCGATAAGGATAATGCCAACCCCAACCTGGTCAAGCAGCAGCTGGCCGAAGCCGGCCTGGTGGTCGAGGAGTGGGGCGGCAACATCGTTTGCGTGGAAGTCTCCGCCAAGGAGAAGAAAGGCATCAAAGAGCTCCTGGAGAGCCTGCTTTTGGTAGCGGAAATGGAAGAGCTCAAGGCCAACGCGTCCCTGCCCGCCGCCGGAGTCGTTATCGAAGCCGAGATGGACAAGACCATGGGCCCCCTGGCTACCCTGCTGATACAGACCGGCACCCTGAGAGAGGGGGATACGGTCGTTATCGGAGATACCTGGGGCCGGGTGAGGGCCATGTTTAATGACTTGGCGAAGCGTATTAAAAAGGCGGAACCTTCGATGCCCGTTGAGGTCCTCGGTTTAAACAGTGTCCCGCAGGTCGGAGACACCTTAACCACCGTGGCCGATGAACGTCAGGCCCAGGCCTTGCTCGCCCGGAACCGGGCCGTCCGGGAAAAGGAGGCCGCCCGGACTAAAGCGATTAATCTCAACACCCTTTACGACCAGATAAGCGCCGGCAAAGTCAAAGAGCTCAATGTCATCCTCAAGACCGACGTCCAAGGCAGCCTCGAGCCGATAAGACATTCGCTGGAGCAACTGGGGACGGGAGAGGTCAAGGTCAGAATCATCCATAGCGCTACCGGCAGTATTACCGAGAGCGATGTCATGCTGGCC
>CAZXYV010000337.1:0-2390 GCA_964645025.1 uncultured Dehalococcoidaceae bacterium
GTGCAGAAGTGCAGAAATTTCTCATTGATAAATGAGTTACTTTCAGCTTGAATACGTTTACCCTTCCCAAAGTGCTCCGGGTCACTTACGGATAATGTGCTGAGGAAAAACCTGCCGCTACGCTTTAGACTTTTTTTAACGACGTCTCTAAAAGCGCCCCTGTTTTCAATGTCCAGCAATTGATAAAGGTTGGAGGCGAATACAATTCCGAATTTACCGTCAACGCCTTGCTTAAAGTCACAGCATTGAAATTTTACGCTGGATTTCAGTTCGCCAGCGAGCGCTTTTTGTGCCATATCAATGGCTTCCTTAGCATTATCGATGCCCAGAACATGGCATTTCAGGCTCTGCGCTAAATATATGGCGTCACGACCGTAGCCACACCCTATATCCAGTATCTCGACGGCCTGGAGTTGCTTTTTGTTTTTTTGCAGATGTTGGCAGGCGAAAACAGCCAATTCGCTGGGCTTATCACCCCAGATACGTTTATCGGCCAGATACGTACCGTTCCAGTTCATCTCATTACCTCAAAGATTATTCGTTTTCGATTAGCTTTTTATTAAAGACACAATGGATGGTCTGCTTCTGCATCTCCGCAATGCAAAGGTTACAGGAAGTACACTTGGAGTTGTCTGCTTTTCCCTGGTGAAATTTCTGCACGATATGCTGGTCCATGATAAAAGGGCGGCACATAGAAACGGCATCGGCGATGCCCCCGTCTACCACCTGCCGGATTTCCTCCAGTTGCCTCATGCCGCCCACCAGAATTATGGGTATGCCGAGCGCGCTTCTGGCCTGCCGGCATTCTTCAATGTAATAAGGGTGTAAAGCATCTTTACGAATATGATGAAATGCCTCTTCTTCTACCCCTTCACTGACCTCGACGGCATCCAGGCCGGCTTTAATAAAGCTTTTCACTGAAGATATACCTTCCTCGACTGTTTTTCCTTGAGGATGATAGTCCTTGAGACCCAGCTTAATCATAATGGGGAAGCGCGGCCCGGTCAGTTTACGGATTCCTTCGATAATGCGGATAACAAATTTGGTGCGTTTCTCCGGCGAACCGCCCCATTCATCCTGCCGGTGATTGGTTACCGGCGATAGGAAGGAACTGACCAGCCACCCGTGCGCGCCATGTATCTGGACCGCGTCAAAACCGGCCTCATACGCCCTTCGGCCTGCCTGAACGAAGTCGTCGACATGCTCGTATACTTCAGCCGAAGATAGCTCCCGTGCCAGGAGCTTGTTAGCCGGATTGACCATTGCGGACGGGCCCACCGGCTGATAGCCGCAGGTCCTGGGATTGCCGAACCACCCGGCGTGCATGAGCTGGGCGGCTACCTTACCGCCGTTCTTATGCACCACCTCGGCCAGCTTTTTAAGAGAAGGTATCATATCATCGTGATGGATACCCAGTTGACCCGGAGCGGTCCAGCCATCCAGACTGGGGAAAAGACCGCTGGAGATAATTAAGCCCACTTCGCCGCGCGCCATTTCGCGGTAGAAAGCTATCTGGGCTTCGCTGACTATCTTATCCTTACCGAGATTATCCACAGTAGCCGAACGTACAAAGCGGTTTTTAATCTCCAGGCGATTGATTTTAAAAGGCTCGAACAGTTTTGACAAATGCGGCACCTCACTTTATCATGGTATTCTTTAAGCACCGAGAGTGAATTTAAAATAGCTGGCGACGGCTACCGCCGCCGTGGCCACGCGTAATACGGTATCCCCGAGAGACACCGGAATGAAACCTGCCTTTAAAGCCAGCCCGATTTCTTCCGGGGTAAAATCCCCTTCCGGGCCGATGAGTACTAATGTGTCCTTCGGCCTGGCGGCAGCCAGCACGTCTTTGATAAGCTTCCTCTCACCGGTTAAATGCGGTATCAGCTTGAGGTCGAAGTCTTGAGATTGGGAGATGACGCTGGCTATATCAGTAACCGGCTCGATAAGCGGGATACTGTTTCTCTGGCTCTGCCGGGCGGCATTTTGCGCGATTTTTCTCCAGCGTTTGAGTCTGGCTTCCTTTTTAGCGCCGTCCAGCTTCACCACCACCCTCTCTGTAACTATGGGGATAATGCGCTCGACCCCCAGCTGCGTCAACTGGTCGATGATATCGTCCATGCGGTCGCCTTTAGGGATAGCGCAAGCGATGGTGAGTTTGATTTTATTACTGCGGGCAGGCTTCGAGGCGGTCACTTTTATCACAGCCTGCTTTTTGTTTACGCCTTCAATCACGCCGGTATACTCATTCCCCTCGCTATCGAAGACAGCCACTCCGTCATTGGCCTTCAGACGCAGCACGTCTTTAAGGTGATGGAGCTGTTCGGTGTCCGCAATAGAGACCTTCTCGCCATCTACCCGGTCTACATAGAAGCGGTGCATATTTGAAA
>CAZXYV010000338.1:0-2385 GCA_964645025.1 uncultured Dehalococcoidaceae bacterium
GGGACAAGATATTCCTCATCGGCCACAGCATGGGTTCCGTCATCAGCCTGCTCTACGCCGTGGAGTACCAGCAGGAACTCGCCGGCCTGGTCACCTCTGGCGGCGGCCTGGCCAGACCCGGCGACCCGCCCATGCCGCCGCGTAAACCCGGCGAGGCTTTGCCCACGGCCATGCTCAGCCGCGACCCGGCGGTCATCAAAGCCTATGAGAACGACCCCCTCGTCTACCGCGGCCCGATACCCGGCGGGCTCGCCATGGGGGGTATGATGGGCAAGCTGTACGACATGGTGCCGCGGATAAAGCTACCTGCACTGATTATGGCGGGTAACGGCGGCCCGGACGGCGCGCGCAGCCGCGTGCTGTACGAACAAATCGGCTCGAAGGATAAAACCCTCAAGCTCTACGAAGGCCTGCTGCACGAAATTTTCAACGAGCCGGAGCACCCGCAGGTATTGGCCGACCTGGAAGGATGGCTCAAGGCCCGCCTTTAGAAAGGAAACCGCTTGAAGAGAGATTTTAATGCCCTCAGCCAAGGAACTTTCGACCTTATTGTTATTGGGGGAGGCATTATCGGGACGGGCGTCGCCCGCGATGCCGCCCTCCGCGGCCTGCGTACCTTGCTCGTGGAAAAGGAGGACTTTGCCTACGGTACCACGTCGCGCTCTACCCGGCTTATCCACGGCGGCCTGCGCTACCTGCGTATGCTGGACTTCAAACTGGTGCGGCAGGACCTCAAAGAACGCGAGATACTCCTCAACATCGCCCCCCACCTGGTACACCGGCTCGAATTCATCATCCCTTTACTGCGCAGCGCGCCATATTATCGCTTCGCCCTACCGGTCGGCCTGCGACTTTACAATATCCTTTCCCACGGGACGAGCCTCCCGCCGTGCCACCGTCTCTCCCCTTCAGAGACCCTGGAGCTCGAGCCTTCGTTAGCGGTCACCGCGGGGCTGACCGGCGCTTTTCTCTACCGCGACTGCCAGGCCGAGTACACGGAGAGGCTCTGCATCGAAAACGTCCTGGACGCTGCCGGTAAAGGCGCCAGCATACTGAACCACGCGGCGATGACGCAGCTCCTCTTTAAAGACAGGACGGTGAGCGGCATCCGGGTCAGAGACACGATAACGGGAGAGGAGTACCAGGCTAACGGGCGCATGGTGCTTAATGCCGCTGGCCCCTGGGCCGACCTCGTCTGGCAGAAACTCGGCGCCGGACATACCGAAAAAATCCGTAAGACCAAAGGCATCCATCTGCTGACCCGCCGGATTTCCAACAATGCCCTGGTGCTGTTTGCCAGGAGCAACGGGCGCCTCTTTTTCATCGTCCCCTGGGAAGATTATTCCCTGATTGGCACGACCGATACCGACTACTCCGGCGACCTCGATAATCTGTACGCTAATAAAGCAGACGTCGCCTATCTGGTTTCCGAGACGCTTCACTACTTCCCCGATTTTAAACTGGATGATATCCTCTATACCACGGCCGGTCTGAGGGCCCTCGTCCCCAAAGGCCGCAAGGCGGAGTCCAACACCTCCCGGGCGCATAAGCTCATCGACCATGCGCGCCGGGACGCCATCAAGGGCTTTGTTTCGATAATCGGCGGGAAAAATACCGCCTACCGCGGCATCGCCGAGGAAGCGGTAGACCTGGTCTGTAAAAAACTCGGCCGGCGGGTTCCCTGCAATACCGCGCAAACGCCGCTGCCGGGGGCGCCGGCCGTGCCTGAAAACGATATCGAAAAGGCCGCCGTGGAAAACAGCCTGCCCCTGGAAACAGTAGCTCACCTGGCCGCTATTTACGGCTCACGGTACACCTCGGTGCTGAAATACGTCCGAGAAGACAAGCGACTGGGAAGCCCGATTACTTCCAGCGGACGGGATATCCTGGCCCAGATAAAACACGCCGTCGTTGAAGAAGCTGCCTTGAGCGTGAGCGATTTTATGCTCCGCCGCAGTGTCATCGGCCTGGGGTCGAAGCAGGGCCGGGAGGCCATGGCCACGGTAGCGCGTGAAATGGGATTGCTCCTGGGCTGGAGCAGCGCGGAAATGCTGAAGCAAATAGAGAGCTACCGCGACGTGGCGGCTTTAGGGCAGCGCTTCAAAGAATAATAGAGTTTTTTATTATGTCAACAGCAAGCTATATTCTGGCCATAGACGAGGGGACCACCGGCAGCACCGCTTTGCTCTTCGATGCCAGGGGGCAGGTCGTCTCCCGCGCCTACCATGAAATACGCCAGATTTTCCCCCAGCCGGGATGGGTTGAGCATGACCCCGTGGAGATTCTTCAGAACTGCATCACCCTGGCCGGGGAAGCGGTACGTAAGGCGGGCGTGCCTTATTCCACCATCAAAGGTCTGGGCATCACCAACCAGCGAGAAACTGT
>CAZXYV010000339.1:0-2385 GCA_964645025.1 uncultured Dehalococcoidaceae bacterium
ATACCGTGGCCCGGCCAGGCATAGAGCTTGAAGTCGAGGGCGTCGATGACCCGGGCGGGGAAGATGAGGGGGATGGCGTAGCTGTCCAGCTCGAGGCCGTGCTCCTCGTTGAACCTGGCGAAGGCCCATACCGCCTTTTCGTAGTCATATATGGCGGTATGGTAATCGATACCGTAGGAATATAACGGGGTCAGGCCCGCCGCAATAGCGACCGGCACCCGGTCCGGCTCTTTGACCTTGTAAACATTTATCAGCCGTTTGAGCTTCGTCTTATAGTTTTGCGCCGCTTCCGGGCTGACGAATTTAATCTCTTTTACCGAATCGGCCCACCACCTGAGTCGCTGCTCCCGTTTCTGCTGCTGAGTAAGCTGGTCCCAGTTATCCGGCCGCCAGGATGTGTTATCGGTCACGATATTTTACACCTCCGGTTATCAGGTTTAACCCTGCCAATCTTTTTACATTATATTATCCCCGGCCAGGCTTTGAAAAGTTCAAGCATGTTAAATGGTATGCTAATATATTGAAAATATTAATCAGATTTTAATATTTGACTGTTATTCTCTTTAATAACAGGAGGTGGAATACCATGAGGAAACATAAAAAAGCCATTTTTATCGCGCTGGCGGCAGTACTGGTCGTTGGTGCTACGCTGGGGGCAGTAGCCTTCGCCCAGGCGAATGACCAGGGGACTATCCTGCCTCAGTCAGCCAATGTATCCATGTTTGAAAAGGTAAGCACCATCTACAAAGCGAATACGGGTACGGCTATTGATGCCGCTGAGCTGCAAAAGGCCTTCACCCAGGCGCAACAGCAGCTTGCCACCGAGGCACAAGACAAGATGTGGCAGAAACTGATAGATGAAGGCAAGATGACCCAGAAACAGGTCGATGATTACAAGAAATGGCTGGAGGCCAGGCCGAAGCTCAACACCGACGAGTTTAAGAGTTGGTTAGAGTCAAAGCCGGAAGGCATCCCTTTCGGGCCGGGAACGCACGCTCCGGCGATGCCGCGCGGCTTCGGGGGAATGGGGAAGATGTTCGGTCGCTAATGCGCCCGTGATACCAGACTATAATCAGCCAATTTCTAAGACATTTTAAATTGGGAAAGAGGAGGGGGACTTACCCCCTCCTCTTTATTTTAACAATATCTTAACATTTATGTCCTAATATAGTTATGATATTATCAAAATATAAAGGTGTGTCTATGGCAGGGAAAAAAGTCCTGGTGGTTGACGATGATACCAAGACGGCAGAGCTGGTCAAGCTCTATTTGAACCGGGACGGCTACCGTGTCTTTACGGCCAGTGACGGCAATGAAGCCCTGCGGCTGGCGCGGGAGAACCACCCCGACCTTATTGTCCTCGACATCATGTTGCCCGGCATCAGCGGGCTGGAGGTATGCCGCATCCTCCGGGAGGAATCCGATGTCCCCATCATCATGCTGACCGCCCTGACCACCGATGAAGATAGATTAAAGGGCCTGGACCTCGGCGCTGACGACTATGTGACCAAGCCCTTCAGCCCCAGGGAGCTGGCGGCTAGGGTAAGGGCGGTACTGCGCCGTCTGCCCGGAGAGCGCGGGCCGGAAAAAATCGAACACGGCGCGCTCATCGTCGACTTCCTCAAGCACGAGGCCTTTCTGGAAGGGAAGTCTTTAAATCTTACGCCCATCGAGTTCAAATTGCTGGGGGCACTGGTCAAAGAGCCGGGCCGGGTTTTCAGTCGCGCCCAGATTATTGATAAAGCCCTCGGTCAGGATTTTAACGGCTTCGACCGGACTATCGACGTCCATATCCTCAAGCTGCGCCGCAAGCTCGAACCAGAACCTCACCATCCCAGGTATTTAAAAACGGTATATGGAGCCGGCTATAAGCTCCTGGAGAACATCAGTGACACATAGCTTAAACTTCAGGCTTATGGCCTCATTCGCCCTCGTCATCATCGTTATTATCGGCACGGTATTTTTCTTTACCTACCGCACCACGCGCGGTGAAATCAGCCGGATTGGAGAACGGCTGCAGACGGCCCAGGACAGAAGGTTGGAAACGGAACTGGCGCGCTATTACCAGTCCACCGGGACATGGGATGAGGTCCAGCCCCAGGTCGTGCAGTGGGGTAGTCTTTACAATCTGCGGATTATCCTGACCGATAACACCGGTATCGTTCTGGCTGACTCCGAAGGGAAACTTGCCGGTACCCGGTACACTTTAAAAGACCCGGGCCGGCCTGTGGTAACTTTCACACCAAGGTTCGGGGGCTTTCTCAGAACCGGCCAGGAAACCACCGCGCCTGACCAGACGGCCGCGCCGGTGATGGGGACGGGCGCCGCCGGGATTCTCCATATCATTCACAACGATGCCGCGGATATTAACCGCGCTTCGTTGCA
>CAZXYV010000340.1:0-2375 GCA_964645025.1 uncultured Dehalococcoidaceae bacterium
GAGGGGGCATTTCGCAAATTAAAGATATCACCCTCACCCAGCCTCTCCCTTCAGGCCGAGCCTTCGGGTCGAGACCTTCAGGGTGAACCCGTCAAGGGGGAGGAATATTAATATGAATTGACAAAATGAGGTATTAGCATATTCTTGGCAACAGCTCGCCGACGGGCATATCGATAATGCGTGACGCCCCCAGGACGGTCTTCATGATGACCTTGCCGGGGTGCGCCGCAACCACCTCGCCGATGATGGCGGCATCTTCCCCATATTTGTGGCGTTTCATGGCCGCCAGCACAGCCTTGGCATTCTTACGGGCTACGACCGCTGCCAGCTTGCCCTCGTTAGCGATATAAAGGGGGTCCAGGCCGAGGAGCTCGCAGGCGGCCAGCACCGCTTTGTTGACGGGGACTTTATCCTCGTGAATGATGATACCGACGTGAGACTGCTCGGCGAAGTCGTTGAGGGTGGTGGCCAGGCCACCGCGGGTCGGGTCGCGCATACAGTGAATATTTTTAGTTATTGCCAGCATATCTGCCACGAGCCCGTTCAGCGGGGCGCAATCGCTGGGCACGGGCACCTGGAACTTCAGACCTTCACGCTGGCTCAGGACAGCGATACCGTGGTCGCCGATGCTGCCGCTGAGGATGATTTTATCCCCGGGCCGGGCATTGGCGGCGGAGATATTAACTCCTTCCGGCACGAGGCCTACGCCGGCGGTATTGATAAACAGCTTATCGGCGCTGCCCCGATTGACCACTTTCGTATCGCCGGTGACGATTTTCACACCGGCCTCAGCGGCGGCTTTCTTGATGGATGTCATCACCTTTTTCAAGTCGACCACCGGCAGGCCTTCTTCGATGATGAAAGCTAGGCTTAAATAGAAAGGCTTCGCCCCGCTCATAGCGAGGTCGTTAACGGTGCCGCAGACGGCCAGCTTCCCGATATCACCGCCGGGGAAGAAAAGCGGATTGACCGTGTAGCTATCCGTGGTAAAGGCCAGTCGCCCGCTGACCTCAAACACCGCCGAGTCGTCCATCCGGTCCAGTATCGGGTTGGACAGCTCGGGCAGGAAGCTCTGGATAAGGTCGTGCATGAGCTTGCCGCCGCTGCCGTGGGCGAGCAGGATTTTATCTTCCATCAGGTGGTAGTTCTCCGTACTGGTAATAGGCGGCACAGCTGCCTTCGGCGGAGACCATGCACGGGCCGACCGGGTGTTCCGGCGTGCAGGTCTTTTGAAAAAGTTTACACTCTTCGGGTGTACCAACTCCGCGCAGTATGGCGCCGCAGATACAGCCCTTTGGTTCATGCGCGGGGCCGGTGTCAATAGTGAAATTCTTCTCGGCATTGAATCTTTCATAGCGCGGTTTAATCTGTAAACCGCTGGCAGGCACAGCGCCGATACCGCGCCAGTTAGCGTCGCCGATTTCAAAGACCGTCTCCATGAGGCGGAGAGCTGTCGCGTTGCCCTCCGGCCTGACGCCGCGGCGGTAAGCGATTTCCACTTTGGGCACGCCGCTTTCAATCTGCTCTACCAGACTGTCCACGGCGAGCAGGATATCCACCGGCTCGAAGCCGGAGACGGCGCAGGCGATATGGTAGTCCTCGGCAATAAATTGGTAGGGGCGTGAGCCGATGATGGCGCTGACATGGCCCGGGCAGATAATGCCGTCCAGCCTGACCTCGCCTAAATCGAGGATAGCTTTCATAATCGGCGGACACACTTTATGCAGCGATAGCACAAAGTAGTTTTTTATCTTCTCCCGTTCCGCCTGTAAAATGGAGGCCGCAATGGTGGGGGCCGTCGTCTCGAAGCCGATGCCGATGAAGACCACGGATTTAGCGGGGTTAGCGCGGGCAATAGCTAAAGCGTCCTGCGCCGAATAGACGATGCGGACATCGGCGCCTGCGCCCCTGGCCTGCTGGAGGCTGGAACGACTACCCGGCACCCTGACCATGTCACCGAAGCTGGCGATAATCACGCCGGGCAGGCTTCCCAGCGCGATGGCTTTATCGAGGTCGGCGCTGGCGGTGACGCAAACAGGACAGCCCGGGCCGGAGAGCATCTCTATATGGCGCGGTAAAAGCTGGCGCAGGCCGTATTTGAAGATGGCCACGGTGTGCCCGCCGCAGAACTCCATGAGCCGGATAGGCTTACGGGAGCGCCGGTGGATTCTATCGAGGAGCTTTTTAGCCAGCTCCGGGTCGCGGTATTCGTTAACGTATTTCATTCAATACTACTTGTCATTTGTTTTTCCTCTCCCCGCTGTGGGAGAGGACTAAGGTGAGGGGGATAGTCACCCTCACCCTTCCCTCTCCCTTCAGGGAGAACCTTCAGGGTGAACCCCTCAAGGGAGAGGGGGTTTTCAGCCCGCCTCGCT
>CAZXYV010000341.1:0-2373 GCA_964645025.1 uncultured Dehalococcoidaceae bacterium
TAGCCCTTGAGTTTGATGCGGATTTTCTGTTTAGCCATATTTCCTGCCTGCTGCTTTTTCTATTATCTCGTCGGTTAACTCCGCCGGTATCGGCTCGTAGCTGTTGAACTCCAGGGAATGCGTCGCCCGGCCCTGGGTGAGGGACCGGAGACTGGTGGCATAGCCGAAAGACTCGGCCAGGGGTATCAGACAATGGATGACATACAACTCACCCTGCGTATCGACTTTATTGATGTGCCCCCTCTTGGAGTTAAGGTCGCCGATGATATCACCGAGGAACTGCTCGGGCGTGACGACTTCCAGCTTCATGACAGGCTCCAGAAGGACAGGCCTGGCTTTCCTGACGCCATCCCGCAGCGCTATCGAACCGGCCATCTTGAAGGCTATTTCCGATGAATCGACCTCGTGGTAGCTGCCATCATAAAGTGTAGCTTTGACGTCGATGACCGGGTAGCCGGCCAGGACGCCGGTCTCCATCGCTTCTTTGATGCCAGTCTCGACCGGACGGATGAATTGCCTGGGTATCGTGCCACCTTTAACGGCGTCCACGAACTCGAAGCCTTTGCCGCGTTCCAGCGGCTCCAGCTCGATATTAACATGGCCGTACTGGCCACGGCCGCCGCTCTGCTTGACGAACTTGCCTTCCACTTTAACCGTCGCGGTAATCGTCTCTTTATAGGCGACCCTTGGCCGGCCTACTTTGACGCCCACGTTGAACTCCCTGATTAAACGGCTGGTGATAACCTCCAGGTGGAGCTCGCCCATGCCGGAGATTATAGTCTGTCCGGTTTCCTCGTTGAGAGTCACCTTGAAGGTGGGGTCTTCTTCGGTCAATTTTTGCAGGGCCTCGCCCAGCTTGTCCTGGTCGGTACGGGTCTTGGGTTCGATGGCGACGGATATCACCGGCTCAGGGAATTTAATCGATTCCAGGATTATAGCGTGGGAGGAATCGCAGAGAGTATCGCCGGTAAAGGTATTTTTCAGTCCCAGCGTGGCGACAATCGCCCCCGTATCGGCCGATTCGATATCCTCGCGGTGGTTGGCGTGCATCAGCAGGAGCCGGCCGATGCGTTCCGGCCGTCCCCGTGTCGAGTTGTATACCTGGGTACCTATTTTCACGGTGCCGGAATAGACCCGGAAGTAGACCAGCCTTCCCACGAAGGGGTCGGTGACCACTTTAAATGCCAGCGCGGCGAATGGGGCGTCATCGCTGGCTTCACGGGTGACTTTATCACCCGTCTTATTATCTACACCATCTACCGGCGGTACATCCAGCGGTGAGGGGAGATAGTCAACTATAGCATCGAGCAGAGGCTGGATGCCGATATTTCTCAGGGCGCTACCGCAGATAACGGGCACCCCTTTATTGATGAGGGTCACCCGCCGCAGCGCCTTTCTTAAATCCTCGGGTGAGATTTCATCACCTTCGAGGTAGGCTATCATAATCTCGTTGTCATGGTCGGCCAACTTGGCAATGAGCGCTTGCCTTAGTTCGGCCACCCTGGTTTTTTCCGATTCCGGAACCGGTACTTCTTCGGGTGCCTTGTCAGGGTCGGTACTAAAGCGCCAGGCTTTATTGCTGACGAGGTCGATAACGCCCTGGAAGAATTCCTCGGCTCCCAGGGGTACCTGTATGGGTATCGGGGTGGCCTGAAGCCGTGTCTCAATCATGGAAATGGTGCGGTTGAAATTAGCGCCAACGCGGTCCATTTTATTGATAAAGCAGATACGGGGCACTCTGTACCTGTCCGCCTGACGCCAGACTGTCTCGGACTGGGCTTCAACTCCCGAGACGGCGTCGAAAACCACCACGCCTCCGTCGAGCACTCTCAAGCTGCGTTCTACCTCGGCGGTGAAATCCACGTGTCCCGGGGTATCGATGATATTGATACGGTGGTCGCGCCAGTAGCAGGTAGTCGCCGCCGCGGTGATGGTGATACCGCGCTCCCGCTCCTGGTCCATCCAGTCCATGACGGCGGTGCCATCGTGCACTTCACCTATCTTATAGGTCTTACCGGTGTAATAGAGTATCCGCTCGGTGACGGTGGTCTTACCGGCATCGATATGGGCGATGATGCCTATATTGCGGATATCCTCTAGAGGGAAAGCCCTGGTCACTTTCTTCTCTCCTGCCGCCTGTGGACTCGTTACTTTAACACTGCTATTAATTGTCCCAACCTCTTACCATCTATAGTGGGCAAAGGCCCGGTTGGCCTCGGCCATTTTATGCGTATCTTCCCGTTTCTTAATGGTTATTCCCTGGCCCTGGAAAGCCTCCGCCAGCTCATCGGCCAGCTTTTCGGCCATCGCCTTGCCTTTTCTGGCCTTGGCCGATTGTATCAGCCAGGTCAGCGCCAGGAAAAGCCCGCGGTC
>CAZXYV010000342.1:0-2371 GCA_964645025.1 uncultured Dehalococcoidaceae bacterium
CGTGGATGCCGTAGCTCTTGTCCACCCCGCCCGGCACGATTTTATGTAAAAAGATTACTTTCCCCGCCTCCTCGATGACCGCCACGTTGAAGTTTTTCACCCGCGGCAGGTACCCCGCTAAAGCCACCATCTCGTGGTAGTGCGTGGCGAAGACCGTCCGCGCGCCCAGCCCTTTATGGTTGTGGATGTACTCGGCCACGGCGCGGGCGATGGACAGGCCGTCGTAGGTGCTGGTGCCCCGCCCTATCTCGTCGAGGATAAGCAGCGAGCGCGACGTGGCGTTATTCAAAATATTGGCCGTCTCGACCATCTCCACCATGAAGGTCGACTGCCCCGCGGCGAGGTCGTCCCGTGCCCCGATGCGCGTAAAGATGCGGTCGACGATGCCGATTCTGGCCGACGCCGCCGGCACGAAGCTGCCGACCTGCGCCAGCAGGACGATTAAAGCGACCTGCCTCAGATAAGTGGATTTGCCGGACATATTCGGGCCGGTGAGGACGATAAGCTGGGTATCGTCATTGGACAGGTAAATATCATTGGGCACGAAGGTTCCCGCTTCCAGGCTCCTTTCCACCACCGGGTGCCGTCCCTGCTTGATGTCAATGACGTTCCCATCGTCGAGAACAGGGCGGGTATAGCTATTGCGTACCGCGACATCCGCCAGCGCGGTAAAAACATCGAGCCGGGCCACGGCCCCGGCCAGCGCCAGTATCTTCTCGCTATCGGCGGCGACCTGTTTACACACCTGCCGGAAGAGGCTCGACTCCATCTCCGCCATGCGGTCGCGCGCGTTCAGAATTAAAGATTCATATTCCTTTAGTTCTGGCGTGAAAAAACGCTCGCCGTTCACGAGCGTCTGCTTGCGGATATATTCCTGCGGCACCTGCTTCCGGTTGGCATTGGATACCTCGATGTAGTAGCCGAAGACGTTATTGAACCCTATTTTCAGCGACTTTATCCCCGTGCGCTCCCGCTCTTTCAGCTCCAGGCCGGCGAGGTACTTACGCGCGTTGCCGGACGTCTGGCGCAGGGTGTCCAGTTCTTCGGAGAATCCCGTCCTTATTACCCCGCCTTCGCCTAAAGAAGAAGTAGGCTCATCGACAAGCGCCCTGGCAATCAGTTCGACGACTTCCCCGCACGGTTTCAGCTCTTCTTTCAGCCCGTCGATAGCGCCGGTATTGTCATCCAGAGCGTCCCTTAACTTCGGTACCGCCTCCAGGCTGCGGCGCAGCGCGATAAGCTCGCGCGGTCCGGCGATTTCCCCCTTCACCCGGTTAATCAGCCGTTCGAGGTCGGCCACCTGCCCCAGCATAGCGATGACTTTATTGCGGGCGAGCGCCGCTTCCACAAACCAGCCGATAGCGTCCTGCCTTTGCTTGAGCGCCGCCACGTCGAGTAGAGGTTGCCCCAGCCACCGTCTCAGCAGCCGGCCGCCCATGGGCGTTTTCGTTAAATCGATGATTGAAAGCAGCGAGCCTTCAGGCCGAGCCTTCAGGCCGAGGCCTGCTACTGTCCCCGAGCGCGCCCCCTGGAAAAGCTCCAGGTTGCGCTGCGTTTGCGTATCCAGCGCCATGAAATCGTTGGTGGTATAGGTGGAGAGGTGCGTTAGCTGTCCCCCCACCGCTTTCTGCGTCTCCTGTATATAGTGGACGATAGCGCCGGCGGCCCTGACGGCCAACGGCAGGTGGGCGCAGTCGCATCCGTAGCCCTCCAGCGACGCCACCCCGAAATGTTCGAGCAACGTCCTCGTTGCCGCCTCCAGCCCGAACAGGTAGCCATCGAGTCGGGTGATAGTGCCGTTATATGCCAGGCCATCTAATGCGGCGTCCTCGGCGGCGATGACCTCGGACGGATTCAGGCGTTGCAGCTCCGTCGCCGCCCGCGTTAGAGGCAGCTGCGTCGTAGCGAACTCGCTGGTAGTGATGTCAACAAAGGCCAGGCCGACCTCCCCTTCTCCCACCACCACGCTCACCAGGTAGTTATTGCTTTTGCTGTCCAGCAGGCCCGGCTCCAGGACTGTGCCCGGTGTCACCAGCCGGATGACCTCGCGCTGTACCAGCCCTTTCGTCTCGCCCGGCTTCGTCATCTGCTCGCAGATGGCCACCTTGTAGCCGCGGTTGATGAGTTTGGCTAAATAGCCGTCTAAAGCGTGGTACGGGATGCCAGCCAGCGGTATTTTATTGCCCTTCCCCATCTCCCGCGATGTCAGGACAATCTCCAGCTCTTTAGAGGTAGTTTTAGCGTCCTCGTCGAACGTCTCATAAAAGTCCCCCAGTCTAAACAGCACGATGGCCTGCGGGTACTGCTTTTTAATGCGGAGGTACTGCTGGCGGATGGGGGTAATACTGTCTTTCATATTAAGGTTATTTTA
>CAZXYV010000343.1:0-2367 GCA_964645025.1 uncultured Dehalococcoidaceae bacterium
CGGTAAACCCCGTTGTCCCGATGACCATATTGACACCCTGCCCGGCGGCAATGCGCACGGCCGGCATGGCCGCTTTGGCCACCGAAAAATCCACGACGACATCCGGGTGGCAGGTGGCAAGGATAGATTTAATATCCGTGGAAAAAGGCACCTTACCGGCGCCCTCAGGTAAAACTAGCTCCGGGCCAGACGCCTTCAGGTCTACCGCGCCCACCAGCTGCATCACCGGATCCTGGCTGACGGCTTTGACCACCTCCTGCCCAACTCTACCGGCGGCTCCATGGACAACGACCTTAATCTTTTCCATAGTGAAACACCTCAAAAAAGACTGGGGAAATTAGTCGCGCTTAAAAGGAGGACGTGACGGACCCTGCCGCGGGCGGTTTGGACGGTCGCCGCCGGAGAAACGGGGTCGGCCACCGTAGCCGGAGGAACCGCCGGGGCCACTGCGCCTGTCTGGAGAGCTCGGCGGGCGAGTATCTTTAGCCTCGGCTCCGGGTGTCTGGGATTCTTTTTCGAACAAGGCCCTTCTTGAAAGGTTCACCCTGCCCAGATTATCTATATTTATGACCTTGACCATAACTTCATCGCCGATTTTCACCACGTCTTCAACCTTACCCACGCGGTAGTCCGCCAGCTCGCTGATGTGCACCATCCCCTCTTTGCCGGGGAGGATTTCCACCATGGCACCGAAATCGAAAATACGGCTGACTTTGCCGGTAAAAACATCGCCAATCTGAGCCTCGCGGGTGAGGCCTTCAATCATGCCGATGGCCTTTTGCGTGGCTTCCATGTCCGGCGAGCCGATGACTACGGTGCCGTCATCGCTGACATCAACGGTTGTCTTAGTCGCCTCGATAATCGACCTGATGGTCTTGCCGCCGGTGCCGATAACCGCCCCGATTTTAGCCGGGTCGATTTTTATCTTGGTCATCCTCGGCGCGTAGCGACTGACATCCGGCCGGCTGGCGCTGATGGCCTGGCCCATTTTATCCAGGATAAACATACGGGCGTCTCTGCCCTGGGACAGTGTTTTTTCCACAATCTCGATGGTGATGCCCTTGAGCTTGGTATCCATCTGGATGGCCGTGATGCCGTCCCTTGTACCGGCGATTTTAAAGTCCATATCGCCGTTAAAGTCCTCGACGCCCTCGATATCGGTCAGCACGGCGTACCGGCCGTCCGGGCCGGTAATGAGTCCCATCGCGATGCCGGCGACGGCTTTCTTGACGGGTATGCCGGCATCCATGAGCGAAAGGCTGCCGGCGCAAACGCTGGCCATCGAGGTGCTGCCGGCGGAGCTTAATACTTCCGAAACGAGGCGGATAGTATAGGGGAACTCCTCGTCATTGGGAATAGTGGGTATCAGAGCGCGCTCGGCCAGAGCGCCGTGGCCTATTTCACGACGACCCGGCGAACCGACCCGCCTGACCTCGCCGTTTGAATAGCCGGGGAAATTATAATGGTGCATGAACCGCTTGCTTTCTTCCAGTCCCAGCCCATCGAGCATCTGCTCTTTGCGGGCGGAACCCAGGGTGGTGATGGACATTACCTGGGTCTGTCCGCGGGTGAACAGGCCGGAGCCATGGGTGCGCGGTAGCAGTCCCACCTCGCAGGTTATCGGGCGGATTTCCGTCAGGCCACGCCCGCTGACGCGCCGCCCTTTGTCAAGTACGTCCGACCTGACTTCCGCCCTGACCCTGTCTTCAATAGCCGCGGCGATATCTTTTTCGGGATATTTCTCGCCTAAATCTTTCGCCAGCTCCTCCGCCAGGTCGTTCAACGCCTGCTCGCGCTGTTCTTTGTCCGCCAGCGCCATAACACGACCCATCTTCTCATCGACAATCCGGGTCAGCGTCGCCAGCGCCTCGGCGTTAACTTTATCTTCAGGTACGGGCAGCTTGGGTTTGCCCGTCGCCTTCTGGAGTTGCTCCTGGAGCTGGATAATGCCCTGGTTGGCCTCGTGGCCAAATTTAACCGCCTTGAGGACGATATCTTCGGATATTTCCTTGGCCCCTGCCTCCACCATGATTACCTTGTCCCTGGTGCTGACGACGACCAGGTCGAGCTGGCTTTCGTCGAACTGGGCCATTTTGGGATTTAACACGAGCTCGCCGTTAATATAGCCGACATTCACGGCGCCCACCGGCCCGTCGAAAGGAATCTCGGACAGCATCAGCGCCGCCGAGGCCCCGATAACCGAAAGCGTATCCGGGTCGTTCTCCTGGTCGGCGGAGAACACGGTGGTAACTATCTGGATTTCGCTGTGCCACCCCTTGGGCAGCAGCGGCCTTATGGGTCGGTCCGTCTGACGGCACGCTAAAGTGGCCGCCTCGCTGGGACGCCCCTCCCGCCGTATAAAGCCCC
>CAZXYV010000344.1:0-2361 GCA_964645025.1 uncultured Dehalococcoidaceae bacterium
ACCGGTGAGACCGGCGGAAGCTCTCCATTTTGCGGGCATGGCTGTGAAAAGCGCCGTCAGGACGTTTGACGTGTTTACCTGGCGGGGAATTGAAAGGCGCCGTAACATCGGCAGGAGCTTCCGGCTTTTTATCAGGGGTATCCAGGTCTTGGCTAACTTCCCTGACCGGTGCGTTGGCGGGATTTTCCGGAACAGATGACTTTTGAGAAAGATTGGTCTTACTCAGAGAGGTGGCAATCAGACCGGCAATGACCATGACAAGGTCGGCGGTATCTTTCTTGAGCAGCTTACGGTTACGAGAGGCGGTGCCGAGAATACCGTGAACGCGGTAGGTCATCAGCGGGACGGCCACCAGCCATTTGTAGCCCTTTCTTTTAAAGGAAGGTAGTCCGTAAATTCCGTCATTGGAAAGGTCCGGGATGATGATTTTATGACCCCGCCCGATGATTTGCTCGCTGAAGCTGTGGCTCATGTCCATGGAAGCTATTTCCCGCCGCATTTCCGGGCTGAAACCGCGCTCGGCCGCCAGAAATAGCTTTTCATGCTTCCGTTCGCTGATGGTCTGTAGCCAGCAACAGTCTATCTCCATTACCCGGGAAAGCGTATCCAGGGCCATGTTGGCTAGTTTATCAGGCTCGTTGGACAGGGATAAAATCTCGCTGATTTCCCTTATCGTGGCAAAAGCGCTTTTAGTTTTAATCTGATCTAAACCTCGGGAAAGAAATGGCGGAAGACCCACGTAGATTATAAACCAAATTAAGCCAGGTGAAAAGCCCATGTTGATGGATGTTTTTCCCCGTTCTTGTAAAAGATAACTTGACTCATGCCTGAAAATGTATTATGTTGCAGGCAGGTGGTAATAAAGGAGGCAGCTATGGAGACTCATGAAATGCTATCGGGCGCCTACGCGGGTATATTGAGGGTACTGGAATTTACACTGGAAGGGCTCACCGTGGAGGACATTAACTGGCAGCCTAAACCGGATTGTAACAGTATCGGCTGGCTGGCCTGGCACCTGACACGCTGGCAGGATGTGCAAATCTCTTCTTTCATGGGGGAGGAACAGCTCTGGATTAAGGAAGGGTGGCATAAAAAGTTCAACCGCTCTGCCGACCCTAAAGATACCGGCGGTCGTATGACCCCGGCCGACCTCGCTAAGTTTAAAGCCCCCGATGCCAAGACGCTGCTTGGCTACCATAAAGCGGTACTGGAAAGGTCGCAGAAGTTCTTCCCAACCCTCAAGAAAACTGACCTGGATAAAATAGTCGAAGGCACGCCCTTCCCTAAACCTCCGACCCGGGGGACGATGCTTCTTATGATACTGAGCGACGGCCTCCAGCACGCCGGACAGGCGTCTTATGTCCGGGGTATGCGGCAGGGCTTAGGCTGGCACTGATAACTAACGGGCGGGAAAGGCACTTTTTATGCCCGAATTACAAAAAAACCTGACAGGGTATTGACAAAACCGTCATTTAGTATTATTATGCGCAAATGACAACCAGAGGTAAAACAATGGGACCCAGGTACGCGATAGGTCAGAAGGTTATCATCCACCCCGTCAGTGAAAAAGGCTTGACACAGCGGGAGAGCGATATCAGCGCGTACGCGGGGCAGGTCGGCCAGGTCTCCAATTTCTACTCCATAAGCCCGAACGCTAACCAGATATTCCATATTTACAGAGTGCGTGTCGGCCCGGAAAAGAAAGAGATCGTCGTCTACGAGGACGAAATGGAAGCCTGCCTGTCTTAAAGAATCGGATGCGTCAGGGATACGCGGATTACGGTGATATGCCGTAATCCGTTTTTTTATTCCGGCAATCTTCGGGGGGGTTGGAGGCAGGATAGATAACCACTTTAAGCAATTTTAACCTCGTCCGATAAGTCATTTTCACAATACTTTCATTATTTGACCATTGACTCTGATATATAACATGGTAATAAAATGGTTATGAAAAGGTAATAAAACGGTTAGAATTTCTTGATTTAGCGGCTGGGGAAATTAAATTAAAGAACCTGAGGGCAGAATAAAATGGAAAAAGAATAAAAGCCGAAAACAGAAGAGAAGGTTAGAGAAAAGGTTTTAGTTCCTGTAAAGCGCCATGAGACCATCGGCGAAGAAGAAAACCTGGAAAAGCCGGTAGATAAGACATGGAAGATACCACGGAGGTGGTACGTCCATTAACCAAAATGGGAACCTCTGAGCCCCGCCTGGTACCACTTTAGACTGCGGAAAAAGCTTCGTTAGAGAGGGTTGGTTAGCAATTCTTGTAACCGCTCGGCTCTGTCTTATCAATTTCGTATCTGAAAAATGGAGGCGACGGGCGGATTCGGACCGCCGAATAGGGGTTTTGCAGACCCCCGC
>CAZXYV010000345.1:0-2356 GCA_964645025.1 uncultured Dehalococcoidaceae bacterium
AGAGATGCCTCCGACCTGTGGGGGCAGTATCTGGTCAAGACAGAAAACACGCTCCGGGAGCGATTGTACCGGGAAACCGGGCAGGAATTCGGTGCTTTGTGCATCGGTCCGGGGGGTGAGAACCTGGTCAGATTCGCCAACGCTACTTCGGAGAACGTGCACAGCGCCTCTAACGGCGGCGTCGGGGCCGTATTCGGCTCCAAGAACCTCAAGGCTGTGGCGGTTAAAGGGACCAGGACACTGCCGTATGCCGACCATAATAAGGTCTGGCAGCTAAAGAAAACATATGCCATGCACCCGGCGACCATGGTGGAGAAGCGGTCCGAATGGGGGCGGTATGGCGCTAATGACGGCATGAGAGCTCTGCTCAACTACGGTGGGGACTCATTCAAGAACGGTCATGCGTCATGGGACCCTGTTGCCGATAAAAGTGACGGCTACATTCACGAGCTGAGCTATCGTGTCTGGACACATGGCTGCCCGGGGTGCGCTTCCCCATGTTTCCAACCTTTCTTCAAAAATACCCCGCACGGCGCCTTCAGCGGCGAGCTGCGGCATGGCAATACCTGCGGACTCTGCGGTAATGCCATGATGGGCTTCGATGAAGTCGAGGAAATTAATTCTCTGCTTGAGGAGCTGGGTGTGGATGCCGAAAATGTGCACGGACTTATGGCCTGGGCGATGGACCTCTACGAGCATGGTATCATCACTAAGGCAGACCTCGGCGGGATTGACCTGAAATGGGGCGACCGTGATGCCACGCTGGAGCTTTTAAAAAAAATCGTCTATAAAGAAGGCCGCGCTCCCGCGGCATTGGCTGAAGGATGGTGGCATGCTATCGATGTTTTCGGGCCGAAGTCCAGATGGTACGCCTGGTATTCCAGCGCCAACCAGTCCATCGCCCGATACGAGCCGAGGAGCAAGCAGCACGGCATGGGACTTTCCCACGGGACGGGCCACGGCGGCGGCAATGGTCTATTCGACGCGGCCACCATGTGCCTCTTCGCGGCATTTCCGTTCTTTGAGATATGGGGTTCTCCCCAGGAGGTGGCCCGCACCTTTATCGCGGCTGCGGCCGGGTGGGAATTGAGCTACGAGCAGATTAATGACATCACACAGAGAATCAATTATTTCAGCAGATGCCTCAGCATGCGGGAGGGCTTTCACCCGGAAAAGCATTCTTTTATACCGCAACGGGCTTTTAAAGAGCCTGTGACCAATAAGTACGGCACGACTTCCGTATGGACCAGGGAAGAATGGGAGGAAGCTAAAAAAAACCATTACGTCAAGGCGTTGAGACTCACCGAAAAAGGGCTGCCGCCGGAAAAAGAACTACGGCGGCTGGGTTTGGATTTCGTGATTCCGGTACTTGGACCCATGGGCGTCATAGGTTGAGCCGCCGTATGCCGTCCGGCAGGCCAGACAAGGAGCAAGGCATTCTCCTGTAAAATATTTCAGGAAAGTGAGGCAGATATGGACTTAAAACTAAAAGGTAAAGTAGCTCTAGTTACTGGGACCGGGAGCCAGATAGGTTACGGAAAGGGGATAGCGCTAGCCCTAGCGCAGGAGGGATGCGATATCATATCCGCCGATATCGACCTTAAGGGGGCCAGGCAAACCGCCGCCGAGGTCAAGGCTCTGGGGCGTAAAGCCCTGGCGGTGAAGGTTGATGTAAGGAACCGGGATGAAGTGGACGATATGGTCAAGAAGGGGCTGGAGAAATTCGGCAGGATAGATATACTGATAAACAACGCCGGTGTCAGCAGCAGATGGAAGCCGTTCTTGGAGATGTCCAGGGAGGACTGGGACTATGATATCGGTGTAAATCTTTACGGGCAGATGAATGTGGCTCAAGCGGTCGTTCCACACATGATATCACGTAAGTCCGGCCGGATTATCAATACCTCCGGGGGGCAGGGCATACCCGGGATATCGTTGTACGGCGCGTCCAAGGGCGCTGTGGTACAGTGGACCAGGGCGCTGGCGAAGGAAGTGGCCTCTTATGGCATTATCGTCAGCGTCTATTCTCCTGGCCTCGGGGCTACCGGCCTTACCGCACACGATCCTCGAGAAATGAAAGATATGGTAAAAACACTCCCGATGGGAAGACTCTGCACACCCGCCGATGTGGGACCACTGGTAGCGTTTTTGGCTTCCGAACTCAGTAACTATTTCGTGGGGTCTTTTGGCGGAGGAGGCGGCCCTTAAGGTTAATACTTTTCAAGACGAGTAATCTACAATGCACAATTTACTTGTATATTACTTATGAGGCTGGTTGATGCAATTTGATACATCAGAGGCTAAGATAAACCTAACGGGTTCCGGTGAAGTGCACATTCTACTGGGGAGCCAAAAG
>CAZXYV010000346.1:0-2347 GCA_964645025.1 uncultured Dehalococcoidaceae bacterium
GCCTGCTCATCATCGACGAGGAGCAGCGCTTCGGCGTCAATCACAAGGAGTACCTCAAAAAGATGCGGCAGGAGGTGGACGTCTTAACCTTAAGCGCCACCCCTATTCCCCGCACCCTGCATATGTCGCTGGTGGGCGTGAGGGATATGAGCACCATGGAGACGCCGCCGGAGGCGCGCCTGCCGGTGAAAACGTACGTCGCCGAGTATAACGACCACCTGGTCAGGGAGGCGATACTGCGGGAGCTGGAGCGTAACGGCCAGGTCTTTTTCCTGCACAACCGGGTGCAGAGCATCAGTATGGTGACTGCCAACCTGGAGGGACTGGTGCCGGAGGCCCGGGTCGCCATCGCTCACGGGCAGATGCCGGAAGACGAGCTCGAAAAAGTGATGACCGCTTTCTCCCAGGGCAGGGTGGATATCCTGGTCTGCACCACGATTATCGAGTCGGGGCTGGACATACCCAACGTTAACACGATGATTGTCAACAAGGCGGACAAGTTCGGCCTGACCCAGCTTTACCAGTTGCGGGGAAGGGTGGGCAGAGGCGCCAACCTCGCTTACGCCTATTTTCTCTACGACGGCGGCCAGCGCCTGACACCTATCGCCCATAAGCGCCTCCGCACTATCTATGAGGCCACCGAGCTCGGCGCGGGCTACGGCATCGCCATGAAAGACCTGGAAATCCGGGGCGCCGGCAACCTGCTCGGGACGCGGCAGAGCGGGCACATCACCGCCGTAGGTTTCAGCCTCTATACCCGGCTCCTGGCGGACGCGGTGGAAGAGCAGAAGGCTTTGAGAGCCGGTAAAGCCAAGCCGCCGCCCCATCTCCCCCCTCCCACCGTCGACCTGCCGCTGGACGCCTTTATCCCCGAGGAATACGTGACGGACGTGGATACCCGACTGGAGCTTTACCGCACGCTGGGTAACGCCGATGCCGCGGCCAAGCTGGACGACATTCTGAAGGAATTTACCGACCGCTTCGGTTTACCGCCGCCGGAGGTGGAAAATCTATTCTACGCGGTGAGGATTAAAGGCTTGGCGGCGAAAGCGGGCATCGAGTCCGTCTCCACGGACGAAGGCCAGATAATTATCCGGCGCTTTGGCGACATCCCCTTTGACGCGCATAAGCTCGCCTCCCTATTGCGTAATGAAATAGCCGTGGGCCGCACGCAGATAAGGATAAACTATAAAAAGATAGGGAAGGGGTGGAAAAAGGTGGTGGAGGGGGTGTTGACAAGATTAGTTATTTAATAATATACTAGTATAATAATATATTAGAGGATACTTTGAAGATAGCCCGAACCGAGAGGTTTAAAAAAGCCTGGGAACAACTAGCAATCAATGAGAAATCATTGGCTCGGAAGGCTATCACGAACCTGGCAAGAGACATCCGGTATCCGGCTCTAAGGGTGAAGAAGATCAAAGGAGTGGAAGGCATCTGGGAAGCCAGGGTAAGTCTATCATTGAGAATTACTTTCCAGATCGTGGGTGATGCGATTCTGCTACGTAATATTGGGCGTCATGATGAAACTATAGGCCATCCATAGAGGAGATAATAATGACCACGTACAGTAAAGTCACCAGACACGGGCAGGTTACTCTACCGGCTTCTGTTCGCAGGAAACTGGGGATAGAGGAAGGAGACTTAATCGAGGTTATGGTTGAAGACGACAAAGCCATCCTTCTACCAAAAAAAATTATTGATAAGAGCCAGGCTTACTTCTGGACTAAGGAATGGCAGGAAGCTGAAAAAGAAGCCAGCGCAGATATCAAAGCCGGGAGAGTTAAGAAATTTGATAATGTTGAGGAGTTGATAAAGGATTTAGACGGGAAATAGATTTTATCCAGATGGTTGGGAGGGGGTGGTAAAAGCGATATGAAGGTCGTTTAATGAAACCATCATTCCCTCACCCCTTTTCCCCGTGTGCTATAATTTACTTTCGCTTTATTTACCGTTCTCCCATGCCAACCCTCTCCCCCAAGGGGAGTGCGCAGCGAGAGGGGGCGCCAGCCCCCTCTCAATTCTCTTCCCCCTCTCCTCCCAGGAGAGGGGGTCAGGGAGTGAGGTCAAAATAAGCCATCCCCCCATTGACTATTTCTTTCAAATAGATATACATTATTAATAGAAATATTTGCGAGGGTTTGAAGATGTTCAGAAAAATACTCTGTTTATTCTTAGCTTTATCTTTAGTAGGCGCCGCGGGGTGCTCGCTGGTATCTAAAGCGACGGAAACTACCACCACCACGCCCGCCAGTGTCCGGACCGTCCGTGAGGCTATCATCAGCAAGATATGGAAGATGAAACAGCTGGAAATCGACCTGGAGAAAGAGGTCTCCATCATGCT
>CAZXYV010000347.1:0-2333 GCA_964645025.1 uncultured Dehalococcoidaceae bacterium
GTCCGCTGGTCGGCCTGGGCACCGTAATACAAGAGCCCTTTGGCCAGCTTCTGAGCCAGCGGCGCGCCGTTGGCCAGCCTGGCGGCAATTTCGTCAATTAACACATTAAATTTATCCGGCTCGGCGATGAAATTGACCAGTCCCCAGTTAAGGGCTTTGTCCGCCATGACCGGGTCGGAGAGGAGTATCATCTCACGGGCGCGCGCCCAGCCGATTAGCCGCCCGAGACGCTGCGTGCCGCCGGCCCCGGGGAGAAGCCCCAGGGTCAATTCGGGGAGGCGTAGCTGCGCCCGGGTATTCATTATCCTGATATCGCAGGCCAGGGCCAACTCTAGGCCGCCGCCCATCGCGGCGCCATTGATGGCGGCAACCACCGGCTTAGGATAAGTCTCAATGCGGGTAAATACATTGTGGGGGGCCTCACTGAAATTAAATGCATCTTCTACCTGCCCGGTGGCGAACGCCGAGACATCGGCGCCGCCGCAGAAATTAGCCCCGGCGCCGGTGATGACGATGCACTGTACCCTAGCATTCTTTTCCAACTCGCCCAGCGCCTTATTCAACTCGGACATCATATCGGCGTTGAAGGCGTTAGCGCGGTTGGGGCGGTTTAAAATGAGCCGGGCAACTCTGGTTTTGCCGTTGATATCCAGCTTAATAGCCTCGTACTCTCCGGGGCCATAGCTGTAAAATCCTTCCCCGGTCTTCCGGCCCAGTTTCCCTTGTTTAACGAGTTTCGTTAAAACGGAAGAAGCTTTGTAGCGGTCTTCTTTATTATACTTTTCATAGAGACGGTTAAGTTCGTTGACAATCAGGTCCAGGCCGGTGCTATCGGCCATCCTCAGGATGCCCCGGGGATAGTTCAGGCCGAGGAGCACCGCGGTATCTATCTCTTCACGGGTAGTAGCATCCATCTCGATTAACTTGGCGGCCTCATTGACGGCCGGAGCGAGCACCCGGATAGGGTCGAAGTTAACGCCGGCGTTCATCGGGAGCTCATTGGTCTTCCCGCCCACCCAATCATAATAACCCTTGCCGGTCTTTCTACCAAAGTTCTTTTCCTTAAAAAGTTTCGCCAGTATCGGGGCGGGGCCGTAGCTCTGGCCCATCGTCTCGGCGAAGTACTCCATGACATGGAACTGCGTATCTATCGAGCCACCTTGCAGAGTGTCCTGAAGCTCGAGCATACCCATGGGCATCCCCAGCTTGTACTTTATCGCCGAGTCTATTTCCAGGGCGCTCTGGCCTTCGCCCTGGGACAGCGCCCAGTCGGCCTCGTTGCATATGTTGCAGAAAATCCGGTTGGCGACAAAGCCCGGCACGTCTTTGACATGGATGACATCCCGGCCCATGGCGACGGCGACCTTCTCGGCCACCTTGATAGCCTCTTTGCTGGTCTTTTCGCCGTGGACGATTTCCAGCAGGGTCATGCGGCTGGGGGGATTGAAATAATGCATACCGACGACTAATTCGGGATGCTTGGCGGCTTTAGACATCTCGGCGATACTGAGGGAGGAGGTGTTGGTGGCGATAATGCAGTCGTCAGGACAGAGAGCGGTGACTTCCTTCAGGACGCTCTTTTTCAGGTCCATAATCTCGGGCACGGCTTCAATGATGATATCGGCGTCCTTGACTACCTCTTTAACATCGACGAGGAATTTCAAACGGCTCAGTATAGTCTTTTTTACTTCCTCAGTTAGATTGCCCCTCTTTATCCGCCTATCATACATCTCGTTGATGGTCTGGCGGCCACGCTCCAGGAACCTCTCTTCGATGTCCCTGACCTTGGTGTAATAGCCGGCTTCGGCCGCCAGCGCTGCTATCGCTGCCCCCATCGCCCCCGCCCCGAGTACCGTTACATTTTTGATATCTTTCATCTATTTCAGCCCCTTTTCGTTGCTACGGTATTTATTTTTTCACCGGTTCGAAGGCGTAGTATACCCTTTCGCAGATTTTACTTTCTTTCTTGACATCCATCGGATGGGCGGCTACCTCGAAGGTGACGAATTGGACCTCATCCCCGATTTTCAACTGCCCGGCCTGACAATTGATGATACGAACCAGAAGGTGCTTCAGGGGATGGGCTTTGTCGAAGCCCAGCCAGGCAATAATCAGTGGAACATCGAAGCCTGTCGGAGCGCCGGCCAGGGTTTCGGTCATACCGACCACTTTAGCGGTCTTGGGCAGATCTACCCATTCCAGTTCGTCCGACCAGCAGTTGGGACAGGCCACGCCGGGCGGATAAAAAATATGACCGCATTTCTTGCATTTGGTGGTTGTCCAGCGGCCTTGCTTCATATTATCATAAAACGGGTAAATCCGGGTTAGTCCCG
>CAZXYV010000348.1:0-2324 GCA_964645025.1 uncultured Dehalococcoidaceae bacterium
ACCTCCCATAGAATATTAATCGTAAGAATCAGGAGATTCATTCCGGGAATAGTATATCATAACTGACACAGTATCGGCAATATCCTTATGTTAAGAGAACGCATACTGTCATTGCGAGTCCATCCGCCACAAGCGGAGGCGAAGCAATCCCCTACATGGGTTTAATGCCAAGAGTAAGATTGCTTCGTCACGGAGTTTATCCTTCAGGGAGAACCCTTCAGGATGAACCCTGAGTGCATCCGAAGGACTCCTCGCAATGACGGGACATTTTACCTGTACTTAGCCGTTTTGGGGTCGTGATTTCTAAAGTGGGCAATCCGTATGCGCTTCATCTTGCCACTTTCCATGTTATAGACTACCCAGTTTATCATGATACGTACCTCGCCCTTCTTCCAGGGCTGGCCGGCCCCCGATATGGCGTCTTTAAAGGTATGGAACTCGGTATAGAGCTCGACGAACATCAGGTTACCCTTTGAAATAAAATCGCGCAGCTCGAGGACCTCCCGGGTATGCGCGTGCAGGGCCTTATAGCTGGCGGCAAACTCCGTGGGCCCGTGCAGGGTACGCGCCGGGATTGTCGAACCGTAGGCGTTATCGAAGTATTCCACGGTTATATCGGGGGCGAAGTAGCTCGTCACGGTATCATACCTTTTGTTATTGAAATGGTCGACATACTCAAGGTACTGTTGGCGGTTCATTTTTCTTTCACCTCCCAGGGCAAGATTTTTTGCAAGTTTAGCTTATTTTTGTCAGGAAAAGCAAGGGTAGTAGCTAACATTAACGCGCCGTCTTGCGATGTATTTCATTTTTTGCTATGATTATTAAGGTAAACAGTGTGAAGTGTGGTATCGGTGGTGGCGGCTGTTTAACCAATTTTTTCAATCTATGATATTCCCGTAATTGATTAGGTAAAACTACAACTGGAAAAAGGAGATATTCTATGGCACAGAAAAAGAATGCTGTCATCGTCGGCGGGGGAGTCAGCAAATTCGGGGTAAGAGCAGCAACTATTTTTGATATGCTGCAGGAAGCTGCTAATGCGATGTCCAAGGACATCCCGGGACTACAGCCAAAGGATATTGATGGCCTGATTTTTGCATCCACTACGGCAGGGAGAAATTCCAACTCATTAAATACGGCGCCTATCGTAGCCCATAGATTGGGACTAAAACCCACCTCGATATGTGTCAGAGTTGATACCCTTTGCGCGGGTTCTAATACGGCTATTATTTTAGCCACCGGACTCGTAGAGAGCGGAATCGCTGAAGTGGTCTTAGTCTGTGGGACGGAGAAATTGAACATGCCCCAGCGCTGGGAAAGTGTTTATATAAACCTCATGACCAATGATCATGACTGGGATTCAGCCATGGGACTAGCCGTACCGCCTCCTTTCTTTGGGATGATAGCCCAGGCGCACATGAAAAAATACGGGACCACCAAAGAGCAAATGGGAGCCGTGGCTGTCACTAACTATGCCTACGGGTTCAGTAACACCAACGCGCAGTTCGGCGGAAGAAGCCTTTCTCTCAATGAATACCTGACCGCTCGTACCGTCTGCGCTCCCTTCGGCCTGAATGATTGCTGTCCGGTAACCGATGGTGCGTCAGCCGTAATTATTGCCTCCGAAGAAAGGGCCAAAGCCATGACTAACCGGCCGCTGGTCTATATTCGGGGAACAGGACAGGTTGCCGCTCACGGCATGTCAGCCGGTTGGCCCGGGGAAACCCTGGCGGATTGGCCTCACCTCAAGAAGGCCGGAGAGGTTGCTTTTAAAGCCGCTCAACTCACTCCTAAAGATATCGATGTAGCCCAGACTCACGATTGCTTCACCATCTCCGAGATTATCGAGGTCGAAGAGTTAGGTTTCTGCAAAAAGGGTGAAGGCGGGGCTTTTGTCGCCTCCGGAGCCATCAAAGTAGATGGCCAAACTCCCACCAATACCGATGGCGGTCTGCTGTCAATAGGCCATCCTTACGGAGCTACCGGCGCCCGTCAGGCAGTAGAAATCTGCAAGCAGCTTCAGGGACGGGCCACTAATCAAGTCAAAAATGCCAAGTTTGCGCTGACCCATAACTTAAGTGGTGTTTGCGCCCAGCATACCGTCGTTATCTACGGTACCGAGCCCGTTAAATAGCGCAGTGTCATGGAGAGAGAAGGAAATAAAAGGAGTTTAATATCATGGCAGAATTAAAATCGTGTCAAATCGTGGGTACTCCCTATCTGGATGGTAAATATAGTGCAGTATTGGATATATGGCCGCTGGAGGACCCGGGACTAACCCGGATTTACCCGTTTTATGATAATATGAAGCAAGGCCGCTGGAC
>CAZXYV010000349.1:0-2322 GCA_964645025.1 uncultured Dehalococcoidaceae bacterium
GCGCCGACGCGCGGGAAACCGCCCGGAAAGTCGCCGCCGCCCTCGACGGTAAATACATCTCTCTCGACGCCGAAAACGGGGTAGCCAGAGTCATTATTCCCGATGAGGCCTGGTATCTCGACTTTACCACGCTTCACGGCGACATCGAGGGCGACCTGGCCCGGCGCGACTTTACCGTTAACGCTATCGCCCTCCCGCTGGATGAGAAATTCGAGGCCACCATGGCTGACGCCAGGCTCATCGACCCGTTTCACGGCTGTGAAGACCTGCGCCACAGGATTTTAAGGATCATCAACCCCGGCGTCTTTGCCACCGATGCCATCCGCTTATTGAGGGCAGTGCGTATCGCCGCCGAACTGGGACTGTGTATCGAGCGTTTGACAGAAACGCGCCTCCGCCAATGCAGCCGGCTGGTAATGACCGTCGCCGGCGAGAGGGTCAGGGAAGAGCTGCTGCGACTGCTCGCCCTGCCCGGCACCGGAGAGAGACTGACCTACCTGGACAAGCTGGGACTGCTCACCGCCCTGATACCCGAGCTGGAACTGGCCAGAGGCATCAATCAGCCTGTATTGCACGTCTGGGACGTCTTTACCCATTCGATTAAAACGGTAGCCGCCGTCGAGTTCCTGCTCAGGCAAGGGGCGTGGGATTATGCCGGCGAAGGCATACTGTCTGCCGTGCCGTGGTCGGAGGAAATGAAACAGCATTTCGAGAAGGAGCTAAGCCGCGGCAGCACGCGCATGGTATTGTTAAAGCTGGCGGCGCTGCTCCATGACATCGCCAAACCAGGGACGAAAACTACCGACGCCGACGGCCGGACGCGCTTCCTGGGACACCCGCAGGAAGGGGCCGCCACCTGTGCCGCTATTTTGGAAAGGTTACGTTTCAGTAACCGCGAGATACAGCACCTGGAGCTCCTGGTTAAATATCACCTCAGACCGACACAGATGAGCCAGGAAGGCGCTCCCACCCGCCGGGCCGTTTACCGCTATTTCCGCGATACCGGCGAGACGGGCATCGACCTGCTTTTCCTGTCTCTGGCCGACCACCTGGCCACCCGGGGCGCTACCCTCGACCGGCGGCAGTGGCAGGAGCATACCCGGCTGACCGATTACGTGCTGACCGGGTACTTCGCAGAAGTAAGCTTGCCACCACCGGTCAGGCTGGTTGACGGGCATGACCTTATGAAAACCTTCCGGCTGGAACCGGGCCCGAAGATTGGCGAACTCCTGGAAGCCGTGCGGGAGGCCCACGCGGCCGGAGAAGTGACCGATAAACGGGAGGCTCTACGTTACGTCAAGCGCCTGCTGGCGCGCGATGCTACTCCAGGAACGAATTAATTTAAGGAATAGATATGGCTCAAAGAAAAGGTATCACAATGGTCGTCATCCTGATTATTTTTGCTTTTACACTGTGGGCTATCCTGCCTATACAGGGAGAAAGGTTCGGCAGGCAGGGTATGCGTCTCGGACTCGACCTCGTCGGGGGCGTACACCTGGTATACCAGGCCCAGTTTTCCGAAAACGCTACCCTCGCGGATAAAAGCGCGGCCGTAAACCGGGCGCTGATTACCATCCAGAAACGTATTGATACCTACGGCGTCACCGAACCGATAATTCAAAAGCTGGGAGAGGACCGTATCCTGGTACAGCTCCCCGGCTTCACCGATATCGATGCCGCGAAAAAACTGGTCGAGCAGACCGGTTTCCTGGAGTTCCGAGAGGTAGAAAAGGATAACTCAGGGAAGCTGGTCTATCTCAGTGATTACCTGAGTAGCAATACCACTGATTTTGTGAATAAAAAAGAGTTAGAAAAACGCCTGTTTGTCGGTGAAGAAAACGAAAAAGGGAGCAGCAGACCTGTAGCATTCCTGGTCAAAGATGCCAACGGCCTCAGATTCACCGACCTGGATGGCAAACCCATCAGCAGTTCAAACCTGACACAGTACTCGCAAAGTCCTTCATGGATTCCCTCCCGGGGTGATGACGGCACCAAGCTTACCGGCGACCTGTTAGCTGACGCTCAAGCCACCCTCAGCCAGGAGCTTACCGGCACCGAACCGCAGGTCAGCATCAAGTGGAACCCCGATGGTTCTGTTATCTTCGACCAGATTGCCAAGCGGCTGTACAATCCATCGGAAACATATTCCCTGGACCATGTCCTGGGCATTTTCCTGGATAACGCCCTCATTTCCGCCCCCCAGATTCGGGCGCAGGTGTTCAACGGCAGCGGGGTTATCAATGGCAATTTCACGACGGCTTCCGCGGAGGAACTGGCCAATCTGCTGAAATCAGGTTCGCTGCCCGTGCAGCTTAAGAAACC
>CAZXYV010000350.1:0-2321 GCA_964645025.1 uncultured Dehalococcoidaceae bacterium
TTTTCTAAGTCTATCATTGCTTGCAACACTAGCTCGGCGTCGCAGTTTCCCTTAACCTTACTATCAGGTGTTCTAAGAATAGGTTTGAATATCAGCACAAAACCTACTGACTGTAAAAACGTATAAAGCGATGTATTTTCCGGCATATATCCAAAAAAGTAATACGCCTTACTTACACCGTAGTGCTCACTTAAATATACCCTGAAACGGCGGTAGTCTAATTCCCAATCAACCTTCTTCATAGTCTGGTGGAGGTTAGTCCCGTCAACAAAAGCATAATTTACCAGCGGCTTCTTCACTTTCACCTACCACCTTAATGGTCTCTGCCAGGCCTCTTTAAGCTCAGCTATGTCCGCTGAAAGCAACTTTTTGCCGTTCCGGCCGTACACCTCGAATTTCTTACCATCCGTAACCTGCCCTATTTGCACAAAGTCAACGCCGGACATCATCTTCTCGAACTGTGCCTTATCTTCCGGGGCGACCTCGGCCAGGAAGCGCGTATTGGACTCGGAGAAGAGGATATAATCGTCACGGTCAATCTTCTCGCCCAGTGGGACATTTTTAAGATTAAGTGTCATGCCCAGGCCGCCGGCAAAGGCCATTTCCGCCGCGGCCACCCCTAATCCCCCCTCGCTTAAATCATGGCAGGCCCTGACCAGGTCTTTACCCATCGCGGCGGACAGGGCATCCATCAACTCCTTGCCTCTTTCCGGATAGACCTTCGGCACGCTGTTACCGATATGGCCATGAACGGCGTAATAGTGCGAGCCGCCCAACTCTTCAAACGTGCTGCCGATAATATAAACCAGGTTACCCGCTTTCTTGCAGTCCATGGATACGGCTTTGTTGATGTCTTCCATCACGGCCATGGCGGAGATGAGGAGCGTCGGCGGGATGCAGATGCTTTCTTTGCCTGTTTCGTACTCGTTATAGAGGCTGTCTTTACCGGACACAAAAGGCGCGCCGTAGGCGATGGCCGTATCGTAGCAGGCCTGCGCCGCCCTGACCAGAGTGCCGAGCCGGTCGGGCTTCTCGGGATTGCCCCAGCAGAAGTTATCGAGCAGGGCTACTTCTGCCAGGCTGCCGCCGACGGCGATGACCTGCCGCAGGGCTTCGTCGATGGCCGAGGCGGCCATCCAGTAAGTATCGATGTCCCCGTATTTGGGATTGATGCCATTGGAAATGATAATGCCTTTAGCGGAATCGGCGAGGGGCTTGATGATAGCGGCGTCACCGGGGCCGTCATTGGCCGCACCGACGAGGGGTTTGAGCACGCTGGTGCCCTGCACCTCGTGGTCGTACTGGCGGATGACCCACTCTTTAGAGCAGACGTTCCAGGCGCCGAGTATCTTTTTCAGGTCTTCTTTAAGGTCGGCGGGCGGATTGAAATCAGGCTCGGGGTGTTCGCGCGGCTGCCAGATAGCTACGCGTTCCAATTGCGGCAAGCCGCCGTGCAGGAAAGCCATGTCCAGGTCACAAACCAGGTTATGGTTATAATAAAGCTGCAGGCGTTTGGTATCGGTAAACTCACCGATGACCGTCGCTTCCACGTCTTCGTTGCGGAAAATAGCGAGTATCCGCGCCGCCTTGTCCGGCGGGACGGCCAGCAGCATCCGCTCCTGTGATTCGGACACCCATATCTCGGTATAGGATAAACCGGCGTATTTCAGGGGCACTTTTTCCAGGTCGACGCGGACGCCCGTCTCCTCGCCCATTTCGCCCACCGCCGAGGAAAGCCCGCCGCCGCCGACATCAGTAATACGGCAGTAAAGCCCCAGGTCGCGCGCCTGGATAATGGCGTCGAGGGCTTTCTTTTCCACGATGGCGTTGCCAATCTGTACGGAGCTGGAGGATAATGTCTCGGAGTCTTTATCAAGCTCGCCGGAGGCGAAGGTCACACCGTGGATGCCGTCGCGCCCCGTCTTGCCCCCCACCAGCAGGACCAGGTCGCCGGGCTGCTGCCGCCCTTTCTGGCTCATGTTGCCGGGCATAATCCCCACCGTGCCGCAATAGACCAGAGGGTTGCCCACGTAGCGCTCGTCGAAGAGTATCGCGCCGTTGGAGGTCGGGATGCCCATCCGGTTGCCGTAATCGGCCACGCCGGCGCGGACGCCCTTGAAAATACGGCGCGGGTGCAGCACGCCTCTAGGGAGGTCGGCGTGAGGCAAATCGGGCGGGCCGAAACAGAAGACATCAGTATTCAAAATCGGCCAGGCGCCCAGGCCGGTGCCGAGGGGGTCGCGGATAACGCCGCCGATGCCCGTGGCCGCGCCGCCGTAAGGCTCCACCGCCGAGGGGTGGTTATGCGTCTCCACCTTGAA
>CAZXYV010000351.1:0-2317 GCA_964645025.1 uncultured Dehalococcoidaceae bacterium
GCTGCCGGAAAAGTGGTAAACATAGCGCGGGGGCAGGCTGGTCACCGCCCGGTTGACCCGCTTCTTTAAAGCGCAGCGGGCATAGCGCCCATCCTCCAGCTGGATGATATAGCCACCGCCGTCCTTAACGCGCACGTAGTCCACCAGGGTAAGCTCACCCCACCAGCGGTGCTCCTCTTGATGCTGGAAATTATAGTTCACTTCCGCGATGAATTTCTCGTCAATGGACTGGAACAGTCTGCCTGTGCTCACCTGGCTCCTCTCTTTCCAATAGCGCAAAGTTATTACGGTGCACCACTTCCGGGCCGTAGTCGACGCTGAGCAGGCCGGCGATTTCACCGGAGCGTGACCCCTTGATGACGCCGATATCGCCGGAGCTATAGTTGGCGATGCCGCAGCCGAGTTGCGTCCCCGCCTCGTCATAGACCGCGACGATGTCGCCGCGGCCGAACCTGCCTTCCGCCTTCAGGATACCGGCGGCCAGGAGGCTGCGGTTCTGTTCTTTGAGCGCCCGGGCGGCGCCGGCATCCACCACCAGCTTACCCTTGGTGCAAAGGCCGGAAATCATCCAGCGCTTGCGACTTTCGATTTTGCTGCTGGTGGGCAGGAAATGGGTGCCGACCGGCTCACCGGAGGCCAGTCGGAAGATAATATCAGGCTCACGGCCGTCAGCGATGACCACGCGCACCCCCGCGTCCGTGGCTTTTTCGGCGGCCTCAATCTTGGTTATCATACCGCCCGTGCCGATATTGCTCGTGGGGGCCGCCCCCAGCCGCTTGATGCCGGCATCGATTTTCTTTACCTCGGGGATAAGGCGGGCGGTGGGGTCGATATGCGGGTCGGCCGTGTACAGGCCGCCGATATCGGTCAGCATCATGAGCATATCCGCATCGACGAGGTTGGCCACCATCGCCGAAAGATTATCGTTATCGCCGAACTTGGCCTCTTTAATCTCGTCGACGGAGACCACATCGTTCTCATTGACGACACAGACCACCCCCAGCTCCATCAGCGCCAGGAGGGTGTTACGGGCATTGAGATAGCCGGTGCGGTCGGCGATGTCGGCCTTGGTCAGGAGGGCCTGCGCCACGGTGATGTTGTACCGCCCGAACAAACGCTCGTAGGTATTCATAAGCCCGCTTTGGCCTACTGCGGCCAGCACCTGCTTGAAGGGTATGCCCTTGATAGGCCGGGCCAGGCCCAGCTTATGCCGTCCGGAGGCTATCGCGCCGGAAGATACCAGAATCAACTCCACTTCCAGCGCGTGCAGTCTCGCCACCTGGGCGACCAGGCTGGACATGATTGCTTCATCCAGGTGGCTGCCGCCGCCGGTCAGCAGGCCCGTGCCCAGCTTGACCACGATTCTCCGGTAAGGCAACCCCGTTTTTTTTGTTTTACCGCTGCTCTTGCTCATATTTTTTCAAAGCACAATCTGCTCCATTATAGCAAGCATCAGCCGGTTCAACAAGGACAATCACCTAAGATAAATAGATTATCTTTATCTTACTTTACAGACGGGGTTACTTTAATTACAATTGAGGATGTAATTGGCATCGAGGAGCATGGAATATGATTAAAGCCGTTTTTTTCGACCTATACAATACCCTGGTACGCTACGAGCCGCCGCGAGAGGAGATTGAGGCCGGAGTGCTGCATGACTTCGGTATCGACATCAGCGCGGAAACCCTGCGCCGGCCGATGCAAATCGCCGATGAATTTATCTATAACGAGATTGCCCGCGGTCCCTTGAGCGCCCGTTCGCGGGAAGAGAAGGCGGCGCTTTACGCGCAGTACCAGGCAATGCTCCTCAAGGAAGCCGGCGTGAAATTCGATAACAAACTTGTCCTCACTCTGCTGGGCAGGATGCAGCAGGTCAGGATGGACCTGGTGCTCTTCGACGATGTGAAACCGGCCCTGGACGCCCTGAAAAGCCGTGGCCTTGTCCTCGGGCTTATCTCCAATATCGAGCAGGATATTGCCGGCACTCTCGATAAGCTAGGGCTTCGTTCGCGGCTGGGAGTGGTAGTCACCTCGCAGGACGCGGGCTCCAGCAAGCCGAAACCGGAAATTTTCCAGTACGCGTTACGGCAGGCCGGCGTCCGGCCCGCTGAGGCGATATACATCGGCGACCAGTACCAGGTGGATGTCATCGGTGCCAGGGGTGCAGGTATGAAAGGCATCTTGCTCGACCGCACCGGACAATATGAAAACATCGCCGACTGCCCCCGGGTACAGAGCCTTGCCGAGGTTGTGGCGCACCTCTAAGCGACCATCAACCGGCCTGGTTCATCGGGCAACTTTGACACCCGCCGACCGA
>CAZXYV010000352.1:0-2314 GCA_964645025.1 uncultured Dehalococcoidaceae bacterium
CCTTCGCTAGAGACTATGAAGCTACGCAGAAGCAGCCTCCCGGCCGGATTCAAACCCCTGCGCGGTAGAACGATAGACGGGAAAAATATCAGGCTCCGCGAGAAAAGGCTGACCGATATTCACAACGACTACGCCTGGCAGTCCGACCCGGAGCTGTCCCGTTTCGATGCCGTCCCGGTGCTCAGTTTGCCTTTTACCGTCTTCCTGCTGGACTACAGCCATGAAATGAAAAAACCCAAGCGTAACCGGTTCCCTTTAGCTATCGAAACCCTCGAAGGTAAACACATCGGCAACTGCACCTGTTATGAAATCGATGAAAAGAAGGGGGAGGCGCAATTCGGTATCATGATCGGCGACCCGGACTATCGGGATAAAGGCTACGGTAGGGACATCGTCAATACCGTCGTCGA
The DNA here is from genome assembly GCA_964645025.1 of uncultured Dehalococcoidaceae bacterium. Taxonomy (GTDB): domain Bacteria; phylum Chloroflexota; class Dehalococcoidia; order Dehalococcoidales; family RBG-16-60-22; genus Fen-1077. Next base: position 411 of record CAZXYV010000352.1, read on the forward strand.
CCATGTTTTCCAGACAACGAGCCTCAACCGTCTTTACCTTAAAACGCTGGACTGGAATAAACGGGCACAGAAGTGCTTTACCAGGTGTGGTTTTGCACCATGCGGGGAGCTCCGGCGCGATGGCTATTGCTTCGTGCTCATGGAACTGGATAAAGAACAATGGGAAAAGGGGCGGGGCGGGGACACAGGGGGTGAGGTCCATTAAATCAGATTACCAGCCCATCGCGTGGCGCGGCGACCGCGTTATCATCCTCGACCAGACGCGCCTGCCACGGGAAGAGGTCTACCTGGAGCTCGATGATTATCGGGATGTGGTCGCGGCTATTAAAGAGCTGAAAATCAGGGGCGCCCCCGCTATCGGCCTGGCCGGGGCCTACGCCGTCGCCCTGGGCGCTTTACAAATCAAGGCTACCGCGCGTGGCGAGTTCCTGGAGAAACTGCAAGGCGTTATCGACGCTATCGCCGCTACCCGCCCCACCGCCCGCAACCTCTTCTTCGCCCTGGAGCGCATGAAAAAAGCTTCAAAAACCGGGAAGAACGCCGCAGATATTAAAAAAGCGCTCGTTGACGAAGCTGTGAAAATCCACAATGAGGAGGCGGATGCCACCCGCCATTTGAGCCTGTTCGGGGCGGAGCTGCTCAAGGATAATTGGACGGTGCTGACCCACTGCAACACAGGGCCGCTGGCCACCTCCGGCTCCGGCACGGCCCTCGGCGCTATCATCGCGGCGCATAAGCAGGGGAAGAAAATAAAAGTCCTCGCCACCGAGACCCGCCCGCTGTTACAAGGGGCGCGTTTGACCGCGTGGGAGCTTAAAAAGGCGGGTGTGCCGGTAACGCTGATTACCGATTCCATGGCCGGCTCATTTATGCGGCGGGAGAAGGTGAATTGCGTCATCACCGGCGCCGACCGCATCGCCGCTAATGGGGATACCGCCAACAAAATCGGCACGTACACGCTGGCGGTGCTGGCTAAAGAGAATAAAATCCCGTTCTATATCGCCGCGCCGACCTCCACCATCGACCGCTCGCTGAAAACCGGGGACGCTATCCCCATCGAGGAGCGTAAGCCAGAGGAAGTCACTCATATCCAGGGCGTGGCCATCGCGCCGGAGGGCGTTAGCGCCGTCAACCCCGCCTTCGACGTCACCCCGCATAAGTACATCACCGCTATCATTACCGAGAAGGGCATTATCCGGGCGCCGTACGGCAAGGGGATAAAGGGGATTTTCTAATTCAGGCAAGGGCATGGATTTGTTATTCGTTTTTTAAAATTTTTTTATTAACTCAGGCTCAATGCGTAGCTGATATTCGTTTTTCGTTTTATGGTAAGTTAGCTTCAATTTACGGGTATTCGTTTTTTCATTTATGTTAAATCTGCTTCATTTTCCGATTAATTCTTTCACCATCAAATGTACACCAAAAACCGTCAAGTTGCTACCTGTTGTTGTCGATTCCCGGCAAGGGCGAGAGAAAAGAAAAACCCCCTGCACGGGGGTGTCAGGCAACTTTTTTCAATTGTGCATATATTATACCACATTTATTAACCAGCTGTCAAGTTTTTCTTCGTAATAGGTGGGAAAGGTGAATTAAAGGTTAACCCTCGGTTAAAACCATGTTGATTTGCATGTAGCTCTTGACATTGAGGTACTATGATGTTGTATGATACAATCCTAAAAAGAGGTGGTTATAGTGTCTTCAACAGGATATGTAGTCTTAACGTTAAAATTTAAAAAAGTTAACCGGCGCTGGACGGCCTATTGCGAAGAGCTCGGCACCGCTACTTTCGGACGGTCTTTACCGGAGGCGGACAAGAGATTAAAGGAAGCAGTGCTATTACATCTTAATACCCTGGAAGATGTCGGGGAAAGAAACCGCTTTTTTAAAGAGCATAATATCAAGCT
>CAZXYV010000353.1:0-2314 GCA_964645025.1 uncultured Dehalococcoidaceae bacterium
GGGGTTACCTGCGCTTCCTGTGCCGTCAACATCGAAAAAGGCCTCGGCAGTCTAAACGGCGTGGCTGATATCAAGGTCAACGTCGGCAACGACCGCGTTACCGCCAGCTATGACCCGGCTTTTATTTCCCCCCAGCGGATGCAGGATATACTCGAAAAAACCGGTTACAAAGTGCGCCGGCTTAACCAGCCCGGCACCGGCGCCACCGAAGACCGCGAGGCCGCGGAGAGGACCGCCGAGCGGAGAGAACTTACCCGGAGACTTATCATCGCGGCGGTTTTCAGCCTGCCGGTGGTCTTTGCCATGATGGCGCACGAGCTCTTCGGGGCGATGTGGGTACCCTCCATCCTGCTTAACCGCTGGTTTCAGCTGGTGCTGATTACGCCGGTGATGTTCTACGCCGGGTGGCCGATACACCGCACCGGCTGGCTGACTTTAAGCCACCGCACCGCCGATATGAACACCCTTATCACCATCGGTACCTCCGCCGCCTACGGCTACAGCCTGGTGGTGACTATCTTCCCCGGAGTCCTGCCGGAAAACCTGCGGGAGGTATATTTTGAAGCCGTCGGTACGATTATCACCCTTATCCTACTCGGCCGCCTCTTCGAAGCCATCGCCAAGGGTGGCACCTCCGAGGCCATCCGTAAGCTCATCGGCCTCCAGGCCAGGACGGCCCGTGTAGTTCGTAACGGACGTGAGGAAGACATCCCTATCGAGGCCGTCCAGGCAGGCGACGTTGTTATCGTACGCCCCGGCGAAAAAGTGCCGGTGGACGGCGAAATCATCGAAGGCCGCTCGTCCCTCGACGAGTCCATGGTCACCGGCGAGAGCCTGCCGGTTACCAAAGGCCAGGGAGATACCGTTATCGGCGCCACCATCAACCAGACCGGTTCTTTTCGTTTCAAGGCTACCAGGGTCGGCAGTGATACCATGCTCGCCCAGATTATCCAGCTCGTGGAGCAGGCGCAGGGCTCTAAAGCCCCCATCCAGCGCCTGGCCGACCTCGTGGCCAGCCGTTTCGTGCCCGGGGTAATTTTCATCGCGATAGGCACGTTCATCGTGTGGTTTAACTTCGGGCCGGCGCCCGCCCTGATATTCTCGCTGGTGAACGCCGTGGCGGTGCTCATCATCGCCTGCCCGTGCGCTCTCGGCCTGGCCACACCGCTTTCTGTCATGGTCGGCACCGGCAAAGGGGCGCAGAACGGCATCCTCATCCGCTCCGCCGCGGCCCTGGAGACCGCCCACAAGCTACATACTCTGGTGCTGGATAAGACCGGCACCATCACTAAAGGCAAACCGTCCCTGACCGACGTCGTGCCCGTGAACGGCATCGGCGCCGATGAGTTGCTGCGACTGGTCGCCTCGGCGGAACGCTCCTCGGAGCATCCCCTGGGGCAGGCGATTATCCAGGGAGCGATTGACCGAGGGCTGGAATTGACCGCGCCCGGGGAATTCGAATCGGTCACCGGCCAGGGCATCAGGGTGGCGGTTAACGGGCACCGGGTCCTCGTGGGCACGCGCCGTCTGCTCGAAGATAGCGGTATGCAGATTAGTGAACTGGAAACACAGGTAGAGAGATTGGTCGCCGACGGCAAAACGGCAATGTACGTCGCCGTGGACGGCCAACCGGCCGGCGTGGTCGCCGTGGCGGATACGGTCAAGGAAGGCTCGCCAGCCGCCATCGCCGCTTTAAAACGACTCGGCATCGAGGTAGTCATGATTACGGGAGACAACCGGCATACCGCCGCCGCGATTGCCCGGCAGGTCGGCATCGAGCGCGTCCTGGCCGAGGTGCTGCCGCGGGACAAGGCGCTGGAGGTGAAACGGCTCCAGGGCGAAAACAAGCTGGTGGGCATGGTCGGCGACGGCATTAATGATGCCCCGGCCCTGGCGCAGGCCGATATCGGCATCGCCATCGGCACCGGCACGGATGTAGCCATCGAATCGTCCGATATTACCCTTATCTCCGGAGAATTGAAAGGAGTGGTTACGGCGATTAGCTTGAGCCGCGCCACGATGAGGAATATCCGCCAGAACCTGACCTTCGCGTTTTTTTATAATACTATCGGTATCCCCATCGCCGCCGGCGTACTCTATCCTGCCTTCGGCCTGCTCCTCAGCCCGATGATTGCCGCCGCGGCCATGGCGATGAGCTCCATCTCCGTAGTTTCCAACGCCAACCGCCTCCGCAGCTATAAGCCGGCCCCCCTGGCCGCACCCAAATCCGTTAAAGAAGTAAGACCAAAAGTAGAAATAAGTGAAAGAAAATCACAGGAGGATGAGACCATGGCCACCGTCAAAGACCTCGTTT
>CAZXYV010000354.1:0-2295 GCA_964645025.1 uncultured Dehalococcoidaceae bacterium
GCCAATATCTCCCGGCCGGAGAGCACGGTACTGTTTGTCGGCTACCAGGCGGAAGGCACCCTGGGCCGGCAGATTCTCGACGGTGCCGCGAGCGTGAGAATCCACGGAAAGCAACATCCCGTCAGGGCACGCATCGCCCATATTCAGGGCTTTTCCGCCCACGCCGATAGAGACGAGCTCCTGCGGTGGTTTTCCCTGCTCTCGGTAAGTCCCCGGCATGTTTTCATCACGCACGGGGAAGCGAACGCCGCCGAAAAGTTCCGGGAGTTTCTCACGGCAAAGACCGGTTTCGAGGCCTCGGTGCCGGCCTACGGTGCCAGGGTACGGCTGGAATGACGAAAACTTAGTAAATGTTCGGGAGGGAATATGGCTATCGAATATGAAATCAATCAAATGGCCAAGGAAGAATCGTGGCGGATGTTCCGCATCATCGGCGAGCTGGTGGAGGGCTTCGATAGCCTGAGCGACATCGTGCCGGCGGTGACGATATACGGCTCCGCCCGCCTCCAGCCAGATACCAAGCTTTATACGCAGGTCGAAGATACGGCTTTCCGCCTGGGTAAGGCCGGCTTTTCAATCATGACCGGCGGCGGACCCGGCGTCATGGAGGCCGCCAACAAGGGCGCCCGCGATGCCGGCGTAAAGTCCATCGGCCTGAATATCAAGCTGCCGCAGGTACAGGCCTGCAACATCTACTCCAACCGGACGATGACGTTCAACCACTTTTTCGTGCGGAAAGTGATGCTGGTAAAATACGCCACCGCTTTCGTCATCATGCCCGGGGGCCTGGGCACCCTGGACGAGCTGACCGAGGTCCTGACACTGATACAAACGCAAAAAATTAAACCGTTCCCGGTGATTTTATTCGATAGCGAGTACTGGCGCGGCTTCCTGGACTGGCTGAAAGGGACGGTGCTGGGCGCCGGCGCTATATCCGAAGAAGACTTCGAGCTGTTGCGGGTATTCGATTCCCCGGATGATGTCGTGAACGCCGTCGTGACCTGGTATACCAAGCAGGAAGTCACCGGCCGGAAAGCGCTTTAATGCGGGTTATCGTTGAAGCCCCGATGAGCTTCAACCTTTAGTCGCCCCTTTTTCCCAGGCCTCCGCTTTCTCGATAAGCTCTTTAGCAGCACTGAGGGCGCTCGCCGTGTAGCGGGGACCGCCGAGCATTAGGGCCAGCTCTTTAAAACGCGCCTCCCTACGGAGGGGTTCGATGGTGCTGACCGTCCGTCCGCCTTTAGTCTGTTTGCTGACGTTATAATGGGCATCGGCGAAGGCGGCAATCTGCGGCAGGTGGGTCACGCAGATGACCTGGTGGCTCCGCGCCAGGCTCCAGAGCTTCCGGCCGATGACCTCGCCGCTGCGCCCGCCGATGCCGATGTCTATCTCGTCGAAGATGAGCACCGGAATCGTATCCGCTTCGGCCAGGGCGCTTTTCATCGCCAGCAGAAAGCGCGATATCTCGCCGGTAGAGGCGATTTTGTCCAGCGGCTTGCGGGGTTCGCCCGGGTTGGTCGAGGCTTCAAAATAGACGTCGTCAACGCCGCTGGCGCTGAAACGATAGCAGCCGCCATCGGGTAAAGGAATTCCTTCCGTAGCTGTTTCCTGCGTCATCGCCACCGCGAAGTCCACCCGCGCCATGCTCAGGTCAGCCAGCTCTTTTTTCACGGCGGCGGCCAGCTTTTGCGCCGCCTGGCCGCGCTTTTTTGATAGTTTCACGGCCAGGGCGCCCATCTCCCTTTTGAGCTGCTCCTTCTCCGCTTCCAGCTGGGCGCGGCGTTCACCGGAGCCGGTAATCCCGTTCAACTCCGCCTCGGCTTTTTGCAGGTAATCCAGCACGCCGCTTATCGAGGCGCCGTATTTCCTTTCGAGGCTCCGGATAAGCTCCAATCTATTCTGGACTTCTTCAAGGCGCTGCGGGTCATAGCTCAGGTTTTCTCCATAGGAGCGGACGTCACGCGCCATCTCTTCAAGCCCGTGCACGGTCTCTTCCAGATAGCCGAGCTGCTTCTGCAACGAAGGGTCGGTCTCCACCATATGTCTCATCGCCGCCAGGGCCTCGCCGAGTTTATCCACGGCGGATGTCGACGCGGCGGCGCTGTCCTCCCCGTAGATAATGCGGTAAACTTCGTAAGCCGTCGCCTTCAGCTTTTCCGCGGAGGTCAGAAGTACCAGCTCCCGGTTCAGTTCGCCGTCTTCCCCCTCCCGCAGCTTCGCCCGCCTGATTTCTTCAATCTGGAAATTGAGCAGCTCTACCTGGCGGGCGACTTCCTGCTCGCTCCGGGTCAACGA
>CAZXYV010000355.1:0-2263 GCA_964645025.1 uncultured Dehalococcoidaceae bacterium
AACCTGGCACAGAAATTCACCCACCACGACCTGATGTATGACTGCTGGCGGAACGGGCTTTACGGCGGCTTGAAAGGCGTCGAGCGGCAGCTGGGCATCGCGCGCAAACTCCCGGATATGAACGGCTGGGAAGCCGTAAAACTGTGGTGGAAGTACGTCGAAAGTTTCGACCTGGATGCCCTGAACAAGCTGCTCGAATATAATAAGGAAGACGTCTTGAACCTGAAAACGCTCAAGAACATGCTGCTCCGAGCTTAAATACAGCGGGGGAGATTTGAGGGGGCGCCAGCCCCCTCAACCTTTCCCTCCCCTTCCCCTTCGCAAGGGGAAGGGGACACAGAGGATGGGGTTATGTGGGACGATTTATTAGTGCTATAATATTTTAGCGGCAGATTTACTATCGAGAGGAGAAGAGTAATCGTGGACGAAATGAAGGTATTTTCCGGTAATGCCCATCCAGCGCTGGCCCAGGCAATAACCGAATATCTCGGTATTCCACTGGGAAAATGCGAGGTCATCCAGTTCAGTAATGAAAACACCTTTGTGCGCATCCTGGAGAACGTCCGCGAGAGAGATGTTTATGTAGTCCAGCCGTTGTCTTCGCCGGTAAACCAGAACCTGGTCGAGCTGCTCATCATGCTCGATGCTTTAAAGCGCGCCTCCGCCGAGCGCATCACGGCCGTGGTGCCTTACTACGCCTACGGACGCAGCGATAAGAAAGACCAGCCCCGTGTGCCCATCACCGCCCGGCTGGTAGCCGACCTCCTCACCGTGGCCGGGGCCAATCGTATGCTCACCGTGGACCTGCATGCGGCGCAGATTCAGGGTTTCTTCAACATCCCGGTTGATGAACTAACGGCGCTTAACCTGCTGGGCGATTACTTTACAAAGAGGGCGTTCCAGAACCTGGTCGTCGTCGCGGCGGATATCAATGCCACCAAACGGGCCCGCAACCTGGGGTCCAGGCTCGATGCCCCGCTGGCTATCATGGAAAAACGGCGCCTCGGCAACGTTGATAAGACCGAGATGCTGAATGTCATCGGTGAAGTCGAAGGTAAGATAGCCCTCATCGTGGATGATGAAATCGATACGGCGGGCTCGCTGACAGGGGTGGTCACCACCTTGTTAGAGCAGGGTGCCCGCGAGGTATATGCCTGCTGTACCCACGCCCTGTTCTCCGGCTCGGCGATTCAACGTATCACCAAAAGCCCGGTTAAAGAGGTGGTCGTGACGGATACCTACCCCATCTCTCCGCAGAAGAGAATCGATAAAATCAACGTTCTGCCGATAGCGCCGCTGCTGGGCGAGGCCATCCGGCGTATCCATACCGGGCAGTCCGTGGGGGCGATGTTTGAATAAAAGCGGGAAACTGGTCGAAGTTTATAAAGCCCGTACCGAAATGGAGGCGCAGGTTATCAAGGGCCTGCTGGAAAGCTTCGACATTCCCTGCACCTTAAAGTCCAACGCCGCGCCTTCGGTGCACATGTTCACCATGAACGGCCTGGCGGAGGTCAAAGTCATGGTGCTGGACTCCATGGCCGATGAGGCCAAAAAGCTGATTGTGAGTGAAAACCATGTTTAAGTTTTTCTCCGGACTGGTTGATTCCAACGAAAAAGAGCTGAAACGCCTCCAGCCAAATGTTGACCTTATCAATGAGCTGGAGCCTGAGTATGAGAAGCTCAGTGATGCTGAGCTTAAAGCCAAGACTGATGAGTTCAAGGCCCGGTTGACCGAAGCTTCGGCCGGCATTCAACCAAGATTGGCGGAAGCACAAAAAGAACTGGCAGAGGCCAGACAACATGTCGCCGGAGCATCCTGGGAACTGGAAAGTGAAGAGGCCAACAGTCAATCAAAACGCACCCGGGAAAAAATCGACAATATAGAAAAAGAGCGCCAAAAACTGGAGCGCGAAGCCCTGGATGAGCTATTACCGGAGGCCTTCGCCGCCATCCGCGAAGCCGCCAAAAGAACCATAGGCCAGCGCGCCTTCGACGTGCAGCTCATGGGCGGCATCACCCTGCACCAGGGCAAAATCGCCGAGATGAAGACCGGCGAAGGTAAAACGCTGGTCGCCACTTTGCCCCTTTACCTCAACTCCCTGACCGGCCGCGGGGTGCACCTGGTGACCGTCAACGACTACCTGGCGCGGTACCATGCCTACTGGATGGGGTCAATCTACCATACCCTGGGGGTAAGCGTGGCCTGTATCTACCCCATGCAGACGCCGGACGAGCATACGCCCGCCCGCCTCTATGACCCCGC
>CAZXYV010000356.1:0-2262 GCA_964645025.1 uncultured Dehalococcoidaceae bacterium
ATCGCCGACTTAACTTTCTTAATATATTATAATGCCATATATTGATTTTGTCAATACCTTTGTGAAGTTTATTTATTATTTTGCCAGTTATAGTTAACTTTATTAAGTTTATTCAATTAAAAACTTCAACCCAATTAGTCATTGCGAGGGAGACCCGACAAGTCGGGGCGACCGTGGCAATCCCATATATTGCCATAACCAAAAAAAGGGATTGCCACGCTTTGCTCGCAATGACGTTCGGGAAAGATGGAGAGACAAAGGGGGTGAGGTAAAATCCATTGCTAAAAATCGATATGCCCGCGGGGAATTTATTGACGCAGTTGCGCAATTCCTCTATAATCGTTCGGGAGTTTCAGCTATGCCCGTTATCTGTATCGCCAATCAAAAAGGCGGCGTCGGCAAGACGACCACCGCCGCCGCCCTCGCCCAGGGCCTGAGCGAGCACAAGAAGCACGTGCTCCTGGTGGACTGGGACCCGCAGGCCAGCCTCACCATCAGCCTGGGATTAAACCCGGATACCATGAAGCTTACGGGGTACGATGCTTTAACGAGCGCTATCAGGAATAATGGTAAAGTCTCCCTGCGTGAAGTGATTTTAGCTACCGATAACCCCGGCATCGACCTCGTCCCGGCCAATGTCGAGCTGTCGCAGGCGCAGCTGGACCTGGTGAACGCCTTCACCCGCGAGCTGATGCTTAAGGAAATGCTCCGGCCGGTGCGGAAAGATTACGATTACGTAATCATTGACTGCCTGCCCAGCCTGGGACTGCTGACCATCAACGCCCTTTCCGCCGCCGATAGCGTCCTCATCCCTTTACAGGCCGACTTCCTGGCGATGAAGGGCCTGGCCATGCTTCTGACCACCATCCTCCGCGTTCAGGAAAAAGTCAATCCGTCGCTGGAGATTCTGGGCATCCTGTTCACCATGACCAACCCGCGCACCCTGCACAGTCGCGAAGTTATCGAGGTTACCAAGCGGGCCTTCGGTGATAAAATCAGAGTCTTCGATGCGACCATCCCGGTGAGCGTCCGGTTTAAAGAAGCCCCGGCCGCCGGGGAATCTATACTGACCTATGCCCCCAAATCAGAGGGGGCCGATGCCTACAGATTGTTAACGGAAGAGGTGCTGCATGAAAAGAGCTAAAATAACCGAGGAGCTGGCTTACGGGACCGCGCTGGACCGCCTTACCGGCGGCGACCGCCCGGTGGTGACACCCGAACCGAAGGCGACCGTCCCGGCTACTCCAGTTTTACCGAAATCCTCCATGATTAAGCTATCCGTCTTTCTCAACCGGGAAGAGGACGCCTACCTGGAAGGCCTGGCCTCGACCGCCAAGTTCAGCGGGGGCAAGAAGCTCTCCAAAACCAAGCTCATCGAGGCGATGGTGCGGGCCTTCCGCAAGACTGACCTCGACGTGCGCGGCGTTAAGGATGAGCAGGAGCTGCTGAACAGAGTTTCGGTGCAGGTGCGGCAGTAAACCTGACGGTAAAGAAAATCCCAGAGAAGAAGACAGCCACCCCTGCTTGACGGTACCGTAAATCTCAGGTGGTTTGCCTTACGACGTATCTTTGGTCAGATTCCTCGGATAAGTGCCCATTTTTCGATTCTGCGCGTTCTGGTACGGGTTTAATCCGGGGGCCGGAGAAAGCATAAGTCTCCAGTTCCAGTATGGGCAGGGGATGGGTAAAACGGAAGTTCCGCATCAGCTCGTTGTGGGTTAAATGCTTCGGGGGCTGTTTTTCTATCGCGGCCTGAACCGGCGGCGGCTCTACTTTCATCTGCTTGGGTGTCTCCATCACTTTCTTCACTACCGGCTTCTCCGGCCGTACGCAGCAATATATTTTCACCATGTCGATGTCGTCCGGGTCATAGTCGGGCCGGTCGCCGGTAAACTGCTCGCGTAATACTCTGATTTCCTCCATTTCGGAGGCGCGGTAAAGCTTCCACCCCACCGTCCCCTGTAAATCACTGAGGCCTTCGATTTGATAGCAGATGAGCGACTCGTTATCGGCAGCGCCGTGCTTGACCACGCCCAGGGCGAACGGCTCCACGGTGCGGTAGCCGCCGTGATAGTAGAACTCGATAATCCGCCTCTCCTCAATAGCTACCCAGAGAGTCCCGCGTATTTTTTCCCTTTTTTTGGTGATACCGAATAAACCCATGACACCCCGCAACTTTAAAAACCACCGCCTTGTCTCATCAACAATCTAATACATTATGTCAATTTTGTCAACGTTAAACCCGCATGGTTAAGGGCGACT
>CAZXYV010000357.1:0-2254 GCA_964645025.1 uncultured Dehalococcoidaceae bacterium
AACCCGGTGCCGGTGATGAAGGGGGTGTAAGTAATACCGGGGATGAAGACCTCGGCCGAGGTCCTGGAGGCCAGCAAGGCCTACGTGAAGAGTCTGGACAAGGAGCCCTGCGAAGCCAGGGATTACGCCGGTTTCATCGTCTCCCGCCTGGTGGACGCCCTGATGAACGAGGCCTTCTACTGCGTCATGGATGGCAATAAGCCGGAAGAGGTTGACAAGGCCATCAAGCTCTGCCTGAACCACCCCATGGGCCCGCTGGAGCTCTGCGACCTGGCCGGCGCCGATGTGGTCATGCACGGCCTGGAGACGATGTATGAAGAGTTCGGCGAGCGCCTTATGCCCGCCCCGCTCTTAAAGAACATGGTACGCTCCGGCGACCTGGGGCGCAAGACCGGCCGCGGCTTTTACGACTACACGCAGAAGTAGAATATATCTAAATCGCATTTAAACAGGTGGTAAAGTTTAGTAAAGAAAAGGAAAGGTAAAAAGAATGGCAAGTAACAAAGATGTCGTCATCGTAGGTGCGGTCAGGACGCCGTTCGGCAGGTTCGGCGGTTCCCTCCGCGATATCGACTATTATGAGCTGGGCGCTATCCCGATGCGGGAAGTGGTCAAGAGGGTAGGCGTCAAACCCGATGTGGTCAACGAGGTATTCTGGGGTGTCGGTGACACCTCGGCCTGCCGCGACCCGTATACGCCGGTCGCTGCCCGCCAGTCGCTCATCCGGGCCGGTCTCCCGCACGAGACGGTCTCCATCTCCTTCGATATGGCCTGCGTCTCGGCCATGCACGCCGTCAAGCTGGCCGCCATGGAAATGGCCGCCGGGGAAATCGAGACGGCCATCGCCGGCGGCGCTACATCTTTCGGGCAATCGCCGATGGTGGTCAGAGGACTCAGGTTCAACGGCTTCCGCATGGGCGATGTCAAGATGGAAGACCCACTCTTGGCCCTCGGTTACAAGGACTTCAACCCCGTCTCCGTGGACAGCGATAACGTCGCCCACGAGTATGGCTTCACCCGGAAAGACCTGGACGAGTGGTCGTTGCGCAGCCACCAGAACTACGGCAAAGCCTGGAACGCCGGCAAGTTCAAGGATGAGATTATGCCTCTCCCCATCCCTCAGCCCAAGGGCGACCCCAAGGTGCTGGACATCGACGAGCAGTACCGCCCGGATACCAGCATCGAAGGCCTGTCCAAGCTGAAGACGGTTTACAATACTCGCATGATAACCGCCGGCAACGCGCCCGGTCTGAATGACGGCGCCACGGCGATACTCCTCATGACTCGCCAGAAGGCGCAGGAACTGGGCCTGAAAGTCCTGGGTACGGTGGTCGCCTCGGTATCCGTCGCTATCAACGCCAGCCGCATGCCCGAGGGGCCCGGCTTTGCTATGATAAAAGCTCTCAAAAAAGCCAACCTGACCTGGAACGACATGGCGGTCATGGAAATCAACGAGGCCTTTGCCTGCGTACCGCTCGTCTCGATGATGGTAGCCGTAGATAAAGATAAGAGTAAGTACAAGGCGATGTGTGAAAAGATGAACCCCAACGGCAGCGCTGTAGCTATCGGCCACCCCAACACCGCCAGCGGCGCCAGGATTGTTATGAACCTGATGTACGAGCTAAGGCGGCGCGGCGGCGGCTACGCGATGGGCTCCCTCTGCGGCGGGCTCGCTCAGGCCGATGCCTGCATCATTAAAGTAGAGTAAGTGTATTGTCATTGCGAGGAGCGTAGCGACGCGGCAATCTCTATTATCGGTTTAGTTCGGTTTTAGGGATTGCCACGCCCCGATGCAATCGGGGCTCGCAATGACACGAGAATATATAATAAAACCATAAGGAGTAATGCATGGACGTTTCTAATTTCTCATGCAAGGGCAAAGTGGCCCTGGTTATCGGCGGGGCGGGGGACATCGGCAAGGCGATTGCCGAGACGCTTTCCCTGGCCGGTGCCGACGTCGTTATCAGCAGCCGGAAGCAGGAGAACCTGGATAAAGCCGCAGCGGAAATCAAGCAAAAGTCCAAAGGCAAGGTCCTGGGGATAGCCTGTCACATCGGCAAGATGGACAACAACAAGGCTCTGGTGGACAGCATCATGAAAGAGTTCGGGCGAATTGACATCGTCGTCAACAGCTCCGGCTCCAGCTTCATGGTGCCCCTCCTGGACGTGGAGGAATGGCAGTGGGACAACGTCATGAATGTCAACCTCAAGGGGCCGTTCTTCCTGTGCAAGCTGATTGCCCCCATCATGAAAG
>CAZXYV010000358.1:0-2250 GCA_964645025.1 uncultured Dehalococcoidaceae bacterium
GCATTTACCTTTGCAGCCAGAGGCCGGCCGGTGACACCAACCTCAGACTGGCGCGGGAGAATGGCATTAACTGCGTTGAAGCTACCGCCGATAAAGACCTGAAAAACTTTCACGAACTGCTGGCTTCGGCTACCTGTGTTATCGATGCGCTGCTGGGCACGGGCAAAATGCGCCCGCTCGAAGGCGTCTTTAAACAGGTGCTGGAGAAAGTGGCGGCGGTAAAGAAAAAGCGTAACCTCTTTATCGTGGCGATTGATTTACCTTCCGGCCTGGACTCTGATACCGGCGCCGTAGACCCCGCCTGCCCTTATGCCGATTTAACGGTAACGCTGGCTTTTCCTAAGCCCGGCCTGTTCATTTTCCCCGGCGCGGAAAGGGTGGGGAAATTGAAAATTGCCGATATCGGCATACCGGAGTCGCTGGCCGGTTCCGTAACCACCGAGCTTATTACCGCCGATTGGGCCAGGACGATGCTCCCCAAACGCCCGTGGCACGCGAACAAAGGTAGCTTCGGCAAGGTGATGGTCGTGGCCGGTTCTACTAATTATATTGGCGCCGCCTACCTGGCCTGCAGCGGCGCTTTGAGGGTGGGCGCGGGACTGGTCACTTTAGCTACCGCCGGCAGCCTGCAGCCGGTTCTTGCCGCCAAGCTGACCGAGGTAACTTACGTGCCGTTGCCGGAATGCCAGCCAGGTGTTATCGCGGTCGAAGCGGCGGAAATCCTGCGCTATGAGTGCCGCCAGTATCAAGTCCTGCTCCTCGGCTGCGGCCTGGGACAGCATCCGTCCACCGCGGAGTTCGTCGGCGCTTTATTTGGTAAAAAGGGGCTACCGCCCCTGGTCATCGATGCTGATGCGCTTAACATAATATCGAAGCTACCGGAATGGTGGCGGCAGCTACCCGATGACGCTATAATTACTCCTCACCCCGGCGAGATGTCCCGTCTGAGCGGTTTAGCGATAGAAGCAATACAGGCCGACCGTATCAACGTAGCCGTAAAGTACGCCGGTTTATGGCAAAAAACGGTCGTCCTGAAAGGGGCGTATACCGTCATCGCCGCGGCGGACGGACGCTGCCGGGTCAGTCCCTTCGCCAATCCGGGCCTGGCCTCGGCGGGGACGGGGGATGTCCTGGCCGGGGTCATCGCGGGGATGGCAGCCCAGGGACTACCGCTTTTCGAGGTGGCCTCGCTGGGCGTTTACCTGCACGGCCAAACCGGAGAAACGGTTAAAAATCTCATGGGCGATACCGGCATGATTGCCTCGGACCTACTGACGGCGCTGCCGGTGACCATTAAACAATTGAAGGAAAGAACCGGTCAAGGTTAAAGGAGCGGCTATGTTACTGGCGGTTGATATCGGCAATACCAATGTTACCCTGGGCATTTTCGACGGCGATGAGCTGCGCGCTACCTTTCGTCTGTCCACGCACGTCAGCCAGATGCCGGACGAGTACGCGGTCTATATCCTGAGTTTGCTGCGACATAAAGGCCTAGATATTGACAGTATTAAAGAGGGAGCGATAAGCTGCGTCGTGCCACCGCTGCTGACGGTATTTCATGAGCTCTTCGAGAAGTATTTTAATATCCACCCGCTAGCCATCGTTCCCGGTGTGAAAACAGGGGTACGCATCCGCTATGATAATCCGCGAGAGTTAGGTGGCGACCGCATGTCCAATGCCGCCGGCGCCCTCAGTCTCTATAAAGCGCCGATAATCGTGGTAGCCATGGGGACGGCCACTGCTTTCGATACAATCTCCCAGGAAGGTGATTACCTCGGCGGGGCCGTCGCTCCGGGTATCGCTATCGCCGCCGAGGCCCTGTATACCCGCACGGCGGCCCTCCCCCGGGTGGAGCTGGTGCGCCCTAAAAAGGCTATCGGCAACAATACGGTCGCGGCCATGCAGTCCGGCATCGTCTTCGGTTATGCCGGGCTCATCGATGGCATCGTGACGCGGATTCAGGAAGAGCTGGGAAAAAAGGCGACCGTCGTAGCCACCGGCGGCTATTCCACCATCATCGCGAAAGAGGCGAAATCCATCGATAAAGTCAATCCCAATCTGACGCTAATCGGAATTAAAGTTATTCATAACCTGAACCGGGATTAGCTTGTAGGAGACTACTATGCTGAAAGACAAGACCATAGTTCTGGGTATCACCGGGGGCATCGCCGCTTACAAGGCGGCCGATATCGCCAGCAAGCTGACGCAGGCCGGCGCCATCGTGGAAGTGGTCATGACCGAGGCGGCCAC
>CAZXYV010000359.1:0-2249 GCA_964645025.1 uncultured Dehalococcoidaceae bacterium
GCGGCATCTGCCACCAGCTCGTCGCCGAGGCCTATGCCCGCCCTGGCGATGTCATCGTCGGAGCAGACTCGCACACGGTGACGGCGGGGGGACTGGGGGCTTTTGCCACGGGCATGGGCTCGTCCGATGTCGCGGTAGCGTTCGGGCTGGGGAAAAACTGGTTCCGCGTCCCGGAGACATTCAAAATAGATGTTTCCGGCGATTTTCAAAAGGGTGTCTATCCCAAGGATTTGATACTGCATTTAATCGGGCTTATCGGCGCGGACGGTGCTACCTATAAATCCCTGGAGTTCAGCGGCGGCGCGATTGATAAAATGAGCATGAGCGGTCGGTTCACTATCGCCAATATGGCGGTGGAGGCTGGCGCGAAGGTGGGGCTTTTCGCTCCGGACGAGACGACTAAGGAGTTTTTAGAAGCGCAGGGGCGGGGTAAAGACTACCAACCACTGGCCGCCGATAAAGACGCCGTTTATGAGCAGGTAATCAAGATAAAAGCAGATGAACTCGAGCCAACCGTATCAATGCCGCATACGGTCGATAACACCTCTTTAGTAAGCGTCCTAAAAGGGACGAGGATACAGCAGGTGGTCATCGGCACCTGCACTAACGGGCGGCTGGAAGACCTGGCCGTGGCGGCGAGCATTTTAAAAGGCAAGCAACCGGCGAAAACAGTAAGACTGATAATCGCCCCGGCCTCACGGTGGGTGTTGCTGGAGGCTATCGACAAGGGTTACCTCAAGACATTCGTGGAAGTGGGGGCGATGATACTGCCGCCCGGCTGCGGACCATGCCTGGGTCGCCACCAGGGTGTGCTGGGCGACGGCGAGACTTGCCTTTCCACGGCCAACCGTAACTTCAAGGGGCGCATGGGAAACCCCAAGAGCTTTATTTACCTCGGCAGTCCGGCCACAGCGGCGGCCTCGGCGCTTAAAGGCGAAATTACCGACCCCCGGGAGGTGATGTAAATGCTGCAAGGCAAAGCGCACAAGTTCGGGGACAGCATTTCCACCGACCACATCATACCGGGCCGTTACGTCCACCTGCGCAGCAACCTGCCGGAGCTCGCCAAGCACGTCCTGGAAGACGCCGACGTAAATTTTGTGAAAAAAGTGAAACCGGGCGATTTCGTGGTCGGCGGGAGTAACTTCGGCCTCGGCTCCAGCCGGGAACATGCCCCGCTGGTCATCAAGATGGCGGGCGTTAAAGCCATACTGGCCAAAAGCGTGGCCAGAATTTTCTTCCGGAACGCTATCAATTTAGGTCTGCCGGTGTTGATTTGCGATACGGATAAAATAAACGACGGCGACGAGCTGGAGATAGACCTTACGGCGGGGACGGTGCGGGATAAGACCAACGGCAACGTGCTGACCTTCGGCAGGATTCCCGGTGTCATGCTTAAAATCCTCGATGAAGGCGGGCTGATACCTTATATCCAGAAACACGGGGACATAAAGCTATAAATTCTAAGCACGAAACTCTAAATACTAAACGGGGAAGAGGAGAGGGGGATTAAGGGGGTGAGGTTTGAAAGAGGGGGTCAGGCCATTGGCTTATAACATCACACTCATTCCAGGGGACGGCGTCGGCCCAGAAATTACCGAGGCGACCAGAAGAGTTCTCGAAGCCACGGGAGTGAAATTTAACTGGGAGCTGGCCTATGCCGGGGCGGAGGTCATGGCCAAGCAGGGCACTCCCCTGCCGGACTCCGTGCTGGCATCTATCCGTAAAAACAAAGTCGCGCTCAAGGGTCCGGTGACCACGCCTATCGGCACGGGCTTCCGCAGCGTCAACGTCGCCCTGCGTAAAAGCCTGGACCTCTATGCCTGCGTCCGCCCGTGTAAAACCTATCCCGGCGTCCCTTCTCCCTATAAAGACGTGGACATCGTTATCATCCGTGAGAACACGGAAGACCTGTACGCAGGGGTGGAGTTCGAGAAAGGGACTAAAGAAGCCTCCGAGCTCATCAGGTTCATCAACGGCAAGATAGGTAACGTTATCAGAGTGGACTCCGGCCTGAGCATCAAGATGATTACCGAAGCAGGCTCGCGGCGCATCGTCAAATACGCCTTCGAGTACGCCCGGAAAAACGGCCGTAAAAAAGTCACCGCCACGCATAAAGCCAATATCATGAAGTTCTCCGACGGCCTGTTCCTTTCCGTCGCCCGTGAGGTAGCCAAAGAATATCCCGACATCAAGTTCCAGGACGCCCTCATCGATAACCTGTGCATGCAGCTCGTGCGCCGACCGCA
>CAZXYV010000360.1:0-2244 GCA_964645025.1 uncultured Dehalococcoidaceae bacterium
ACGCTGGACACCTGGTTCAGTTCCAGCCTCTGGCCCCACTCCACTTTAGGCTGGCCGGACAATACCGCAGACCTGCGCTACTTTTACCCGACGACGGTACTGGAGACCGGCTATGACATCCTCTTCTTCTGGGTAGCCAGGATGATTATGATGGGTCTGGAAGATACCGGCGATATCCCCTTTCACACCGTCTATCTTCATGGCCTGATACGCGATGAGAAGGGCGTTAAAATGAGCAAGACACGCGGCAACGTGGTCGACCCCCTGGGCCTGATAACGCAGTATGGCACGGACGCATTGCGGTTCGCCATAACGACCGGCACGTCGCCCGGCAATGACTCGCGGATGTCCGCGGATAAAATGGAGGCCGGCCGCAACTTCGCCAACAAGCTCTGGAACGCCACCCGCTTTGTTATCAGGAGTATAGGAACTGCTGATATTAATCAGGTATCAGGCGGTGACATAATTCCAACCGAAGACCGCTGGATTCTCTCGCGGCTGAATAGAACGATTACCAGCGTCACGGGGCTGATGAATGACTACCAGTTCGGCGAAGCGCAGCGGCAGATACACGATTTCCTCTGGGGCGAGTACTGCGACTGGTATATCGAGTTTGCCAAGATAAGATTACAGGCGAATGATATCTCGCCGCTGCCGGTGCTGGTGCATGTCCTGGAGAAATCATTGCGTCTCCTGCACCCGTTCATGCCGTTCCTCACCGAGGAGCTCTGGCAGGACCTGAAAAAACAGGTGCCTGGGATAAGCGGCGATTCTATCATGGTGGCCGCTTACCCGGAGGCCGATGGAGCCATGATTGACCCGGTGACCGAAGCTGAAATCGAAGCGATTATCGAAATCGTGCGCGCGATACGGAACGTGCGGGCGGAATATAAGGTGGAGACCAGCCGCTGGATTGAGGCGCGGATATATACCGCTGCCTCCCGGCACGCTGCTATCTCACGGTACGCCGTGGCCGTCAGGACGCTGGCACGCGCCAACCCCGTCACCTTCCTGGCAGGCGAACCGGGGGAAAAGGCTTCGCCAAATACCCTGGTGCTGCCCTTAACACCGGCGACAGTTGTCATTCCCATGGCCAGCATGCTGGATCTCGGGGCGGAGAAGCAAAGGATTGAGAAAGAACTGGAACAGGCCCGGGCCGAGGCTACGCGCCTGGAAGCCAGGCTCAAGGATGATGCCTTCCTGACGAAAGCGCCGCCGGCCGTTATTGAAAAGGAAAGGCAAAAACTCTATACTTTGAAAGACAAACTGGAGAAACTGGAACAACAGAGTTCCAGGTTTTAGGAGGTGACGCGATGTTTGAGAGAGTGGTTGTCCCTCTGGACGGTTCCAAAGTAGGTGAGGCTGCCTTACCGTATATCGGGCGGCTCGCCGAAAAACTGGCCCCCGGGGCAAAGGTCGAGGTTACGCTTGTCGGGGTGATAACGCTATTGCGGCACTGGGTGGTGGTCGGGGAGGCGAGCGCTCCGGTTTCCTATACGGAGGAGGAGCTCGATATTATTAAAAATAGAGTTACGGAGTATCTTCATAAGACCGGCGAATTCTTAAAGAGTAAAGGCATAGATGTCAACGTGGTCGTCACTTCCGGTAATGCTGCCGAGGAGATTTTAAAGACCGCCGACAAGACCAAGGCGGATTTGATCGCTATGTCCACGCACGGGAGGTCGGGGTTACGCCGCCTGGCCTTCGGTAGCATTACCGATAAGGTGCTGCGCGGCTCCCGCATACCTGTGCTGATGGTGCGCGCGCCCGAGGGCACGATTAACGAATAGATAACAAATGTTATTCCTGCGAAAAATCGGATTCCCCATCAGGTCGGGAATGACGGGTTGAGGTCGGTGGCCAGCAGCCTGGACACGCCCCTTTTATGCCAGTGCCGTTTCAGGTAGGTCAGCGCCTTTTTGGTATCGCTGGCAATCTTGGCCTTTTCACAGCGCTTCAATCGGTATTTAAAAAGCCAGTAGGTAAACTCTTTGAGCTCGGTAAGGCTGGTGGATTTCAGTTGCGCGTGGCCCTTTTCCTGCCGGAACTGCTGTAAGAGGGCGTCCTTCGCGGTGTCGTATATCCTCAGATAAGGCTCATCGCCGGTTTCGCTTTTGCTCCGTAAGCCGCCCACCCGCCTTTCCTTGTCGATTTCTTCCTGCACCGCCAGTATCAGGGCTTCTTCCACCGTGACGCCGTAGAAATAGTTGAGGTACTGGCCGTATTTTTTATCGCCGATGAGCT
>CAZXYV010000361.1:0-2236 GCA_964645025.1 uncultured Dehalococcoidaceae bacterium
ATCATCAGCGGCACCACCTGGAAAAGGTCGCCGACGATGCCGTAGTGGGCCACCTGGAAGATGGGGGCGTTGGGGTCGTCGTTGATGGCGACGATGACGTCCGAGGTCTGCATGCCGGCCAGGTGCTGGATAGCACCGGAGATACCGCAGGCGATATAGAGTTTCGGGCAAACGGTCTTGCCGGTCTGGCCTACCTGGTGCGAGTAGGGAATCCACCCCTCGTCCACCGCCGCCCGGGAAGCGCCCAGCGCCGCACCCAGGGCCTCCGCCAGCTCAGCGAGCAGCTTGAAGTTCTCGGCTTTGCCCATCCCCCTCCCCCCTGAGATGATGACATCGGCGTCCTCCAGCTTGACCCTCTCCGTGACATCATCGATAAAGCTGAGCAGCTTGGTTTTCGCCGTGACGCCTTCACGCTTGAAATCGACTTTAATGATTTGCCCCTGGCGCTTTTCGTCCGGTTTACCCTTTTTAAAGACGCGGGGACGCACGGTGGCCATCTGGGGGCGCTTGTCCGGGCAGATGATGGTGGCCATGATATTCCCGCCGAAGGTGGGACGGGTCTGCAGCAGGAGCCTCTTTTCCGTATCGATATCCAGTCCGGTGCAGTCGGCGGTAAGGCCGGTATTTAAAATGGCGGCGACGCGCGGGATGAAGGCGCGTCCCAGTGCCGTCGCCCCGGCGAGGACTATCTCCGGCTTATGCTCTTTTATAAGGTCAACGAGTTTATATGTGAAAAAGTCTTCCTGATTGTCTGCCAGTTCGGGGCTATCAACGAGAAATACTTTATCGGCGCCGCAGGCGATGAGCCGGTTGACGTCGGCAATATCATGGCCGAAGCAGACGGCGCTGAGCTTGGTCTGCAGTGTATCGGCCAGTGCCCGACCCTTCGACAAAAGCTCGTAGGCCACGTTTTTGAGGCTGCCGCGCCATTGCTCGGCGAAGACCCAGACGCCGCGGGAGCTATCGTCGGCCGGAGCGGCGGCCTCGGTTGTTTCAATGGTTATGGCCATATAGTCACAGGCGTCCCGGCAGGCGCCGCAAAAAGTGCAGCCTTCCTTGACCCGTATCTGGTCATCGACGAATTCCAGCAGGGCAAAGGGGCAGCGCGGTATGCAGTTACCGCAGGAAGAACATCTTTCCCGGTCGATACTAATTCCCATGCTTTTTCCCCGGTCTTTTTTTCATGATTTCGTCTTCTATCGTGATAGCCTGGAATGAGCAGTTATCCACGCAGTTACCGCAGGAGATACAGCCTTCCTGGACACGGCATTTCGTGTCTATCACGGATAAGGCGCCGACGGGACAGAGATAAGTGCACGTCCCGCAGCCGTTGCATTTTAATAAATCAATCTTGATGTCCATCTTTATTTTATGCTCTCACGCGCCAGGGCGATGAGTTTTTCCGCCGCCTGCAGCGGTACCGCCACCCCGCCGAGACTGACCTCGGTGCTGTTACCGATGCCGTGATAGTCGCTGCCCCCGGTAGTGATAAGGCCGTATTTCTCCGCCAGGCGGAGCATGGTTTTTACGTTTTCCCGGGAAGCGTCTTTATAATAGGCTTCCAGGCCGACGAGGCCGTTAATTTTAAGCTTTTTTACCAGCGTCTCCGGCGCTGTCACGGTAAACGGGTGCGCCAGCACGGGCAGCCCCCGGGCGCGCAACACCAGCGCGACGGCCTCCGCCGGCGTCATCTTGTCACGTTCGACGTAGGCCGGGCCGCCGTGCCCGATATATTTATCGAAAGCCTCTTCGAACGTAGTGATATAGCCCTTTTCCTGCATCGCCCGGGCGATGTGCGGGCGGCCGATGGAGCCATCGCCGGCCAGTTCCTGCACCCGCGCCCAGTCGATATCCATGCCCAGCTTTCCCAGCTTGGCAATCATCCCCTGCGCCCGCCCCTGGCGCGAGTCACGGAACCTCTCCAGCGCCTGCCTGAATTCTTTATCGGCGAAGTCGATAAAATAGCCCAGGATATGCACTTCGCCTTCGGGGACTTCGGTGCTGATTTCCACGCCGGGGATAAAGGTGAGCTCCGGGAAAGCGCGGGCAGCTTCCAGCGCGGCAGGGACTCCGGCCACGGAGTCGTGGTCGGTCAGGGAGATATACTTTAAACCGAGCTCAGCCGCCATGTTGACGATAGCTTCCGGGCTGAACTTACCATCGGAGGCGTTAGAGTGGATGTGCAGGTCGACCCGGCTCACCGCTCTTCAATCTCCCGGGCAATCCGCTCAATGCC
>CAZXYV010000362.1:0-2207 GCA_964645025.1 uncultured Dehalococcoidaceae bacterium
CTAACAATAATTCAGAAAGCATTATCAGATAAGTACCCACAGATGGCCTATAGACATAGCGATCAACCAAACATTAATGTGACTGATGGATACAATATCTTATTGAATGATACCAAATCCAATTTGGGCTGGAGAATCTTGATTAAATTTTATCTCGAACGGAGAGAAATCGTTGGTATTATTCGAAAGAGTGACAAAGGGAATCAATTAATTGATATTCTTAGTAAAGATTTCATACAACAGCAAGAAAAAATGGTCAATATTATTCAATCGATTAAACAAGAGCAAGATTTCGATAAAGACGAGTTAAAAAAATACACAGGTGATTATTACGATGAGATAGTTCAATGCTACTCCTCAAAGGAGCAAAAAGAGGAAGAGCAAATAGATAAAACTAAACCATCTATTCTACTTTCATCTTTCGTAGGGTGTAAAGGATTATCTGCCGGTTATGTAATAATAGTCGGAGCCAATGATGGCTCCATTCCTAGAGACCCTAACAACATTCGCGATATAGAGATCGCGCAATTTCTCGTAGCTCTCACAAGAACAAGGAAACAATGTCATATTATTTCAAATAAATGGTTGATTGCCCCAGTACTCAATAGAGTTCAACAAGAAGTGAATAGCAGGACATCATTTTTAAATTGGATCCCCAGTGAATTTATTGAAGACCGCGGAAATCTGAGTGCAAGTGATATCTAGTACCTTGTTAATTGAGCACTATCACACGAAATGAGACTGCCGAAAAAGTCCTGCTCGCAATAATAAAAGAGGGAAATTAAAGGACCTGAATACATAAAATGAAGCTAAATACATGATAAAATATGGATAACTAACCAATGGGAGGTGCTCATGCTCAAGCCAAAATCACCTCAAGAGTCATTTTACGGTAGTTATCTGTATGACCGTATCGTCCCTGTCGACCATCTGCTCCGCAAGATAAACCAGGTGGTCGATTTTTCTTTTACAGGGCAGATACTTAAGGACAGGTATAATGCCGATATCGGGAGGCCGGCGGAAGACCCTGAATTCATGCTCCGTTTGTGCTTATTGCAGTATATTTACGGAGATTCTGATAGACAGGTAGTGGAGAATGCCCGGCTAAATCTGGCTTACAAGTATTTCTTGGGACTGGCCGTCGATGCCGAAGTACCCGACTACACCACTGTTTCTTATTTCCGAGCGCAACGGTTAGGCGAAGAGAAGTTTCGGTTGGTCTTAGAGCAGATTGTCGGGCAATGTATCGAGAAGGGACTGGTAAAGGGTAACCGGCAGATAATCGATTCCACGCCCGTCATAGCTAATATCAGTTCCAGCAGCAGCCTTACCGGACTGGTCAGGAAATGCCGGGAGAATGTGCTGAAGACTATCGCCAAGCAAGACAAGCAGGTGGCGGAGAAGCTGGGACTCAAGGAGTTACAGAGCAGCAAGCAGGCCAGGGTTACGGCTACGGAAGAAGGTCTGCGGCAAGAGATTGAAGCAGCCGGTGTGTTACTGGACGGCGTGACAACTGAGCTTAAAGGCAAAAAGCTTATTCCGAATGAAGAACTCAAGAAAGACCTGGAGTTGCTGGAAAAGGCGGTCGCTGATCGTGAGGAGAAGGCTAAAGATAAACTGCTCAGTCCGGTGGACCCGGATGCCCGCATGGGAAAAAAGACCTCCAAGGTCTGGCCGGGTTACAAAGCCCATATCATCATAGAAGAAGGGACGGGCATAATTACCGGAGTAGAAACCACCCCGGCCAACGCCACAGACGGCAGCCAGCTCCGACCGATGATCAAGGAACAGGAACAAACCCTCTCGATCAAACCCCAGGAACTCACGGCGGATAAAGCATATGATTGGGGAGAAAACCTGGAATCGCTGGCTCACCGCCAGATCATCGCCAATATCGCTCTATCCAAGCAGGTCAACCACCGCAACAGCGGTTACTTTAGTGTCGATGACTTTCTCTACGACCCGGTTAACGTCAAGCTCATGTGCCCGGCGGGACATATCTCCACCAACTGTTACAATGAAGTGCTCTATCATTACCAGCTCAACAAACCTGGATATGCCTTCCGGTTCAGGCCGACCTGGTGCAACGTCTGTCCGTTAAAGCCTAAATGCGTGAAGAATAGAGCGGGAAGAAGGATATACATCAGCTACTACGAGCCTTATTTCCGGCAGGCGAGAGAAAGGCTGGCTACTGAAGAAGGGAAAGC
>CAZXYV010000363.1:0-2204 GCA_964645025.1 uncultured Dehalococcoidaceae bacterium
GTATTTTTATCAATAGATTCGGAGAAGTATTGAAACTCAGAAGCCATGACCACGTCACAGAACTTATTGGCCACATCGGAGAACAGATACCGGCCCACCAGCGCCGCGTATCTCGAGGTGCCGCAAGCGGAAATGATCACCTGTCTCGCTCTCAGGATATCCATGGCCATCTGGGTGAATGACTGCTCATCCTGCATTATCGCGGTCCTGATGGCCTGGGGCTCCTCCATTATCTCCTTAAGCATAAAGTGCTCATAGGCGCCCTTATCATAGTTTTGCTGTTTCGTGTCCAGGGGGCTTGCTTCCTTTTCAATCGACTGCCCCATCTCATCAAGGAATACCACCCCATCGCTGCTCAGTATGGCCAACTCACCGTTCTCAGGGAAAATCACCTTATCACAACCGTCAACGGAGAGAATATCGCTGGTGGCGAAAGTGCCGCGTGCTCCTATGCCAATGACTAAGGGATTATCCCTCCTGATAGCCAGCATTTTCCCGGGTTCCTGTGTTGAGATTGCGATGAAAGCATAAGAACCCTTTATTTTTTTACTGGTCATGAAGACAGCCTGCTCCAGTGAGTGCCCGTCCTTGATATAGTCTTCCAAAAGGTGGGGGATAACTTCGGTATCTGTCTCTGAGGTGAAGACATGACCCTGACCTTCAAGAGTTTGTCGTATCTCCCGGTAATTATCCACAATACCGTTATGGACTACCGCTATCCGTTTCGTGCAGTCAAGATGGGGGTGGGCATTTTTCTGGTTGACGCCACCATGCGTTGCCCACCTGGTATGGGCAATAGCTATGTTTCCAGGTAGTTCACCTAAGCAAAGTCTTTTATCTATGTCTTCGATTTTGCCGGCATCTTTCTTGAGATGTAGCCCGTTTTCATCGATGCTGGCTAAACCAGCCGAATCATAGCCGCGATATTCTAGTTTTAAGAGTCCCGGAAGCACGATTGGTGCCGCCGGTTCATTACCAACAAAACCGATAATGCCGCACATATATATATCTATTCCTATGAGTAATACTGCTTTACACTCGTTATCTTAGACTTTCTACGTTAGATATCGGTTGAGTATCTGTAAGAGTTTGGTATTAGTTATGTAAGAACTCTCGTTCTCTCACCTGGATACCTTTTTCCCATCGAATTATGAGAAACAAAGAGTCGGATTTGTTAAAAAACTCCACTGGCGTGATTGTGTCCTATCCCCCGGGTTTGATAATGCGCTTGAGCTTGCTAATGACTGGCTCCCAAACACCTAGCGCATGACACAAATTCTCATTGAAACTCCCATCGTCCATAACATCAGTCCTCGGGAACAGGTAGCGGTCGTCACCGGTTCTGGCAAACCTGTTCTCGATCGTGACAGCCAATTCATACCCGTGTTTCTGTAGAAATTGAATATCTTTGCTTGAGAAAGAGCCTCTCGGGTACGCCAAGGCCCTTATAGGTTTTCCCGTCCAGGCCTCAAGCGTCTTTTTCGATTTTTCCAATTCATAGTCGGTCTGAACGTCAGTGCAGTTTTGAAGTACCGGGTGTGTAACCGTGTGGGAACCTATAGTCACCAGCGGTATTTCAGAAATGCTCCTGATATCGTCGACCGTCATGGCGTCTCTGGTAAATGGATTAAGTGTTTCCGCCCGGGCTATCAATTGCAGAACCTGTTTCCTGACATCTTCGGGTGATTGCATAATGACATTAATATCGCGGTACTGCGGGGGAAGCTGCTTCGAGTGTTCTCTTACCTTTTTCCACCAGAATGAGCCGTTTTCTACGGCATCTGTGTAAATGAAGATTGTTATCGGTATATTGTACTCCAGTGCTATCGGTATCACATTATCGAGGTTCCCTTTCCAACCATCATCGAAAGAAAGCCAGGCTGTCCCTGGAGGGCACGGAACTCTTCCCTCAAGAATCTCTATCAACTGGTCACAAGAAATAAAGGTATACCGGTTGCTCTGAAGCCAGGCTACTATTTTTCTGAAAAGCTTTCTATTAGGATTATGAAAATAAATTGATGTAATTACACCCTCTTGAAATGATTTGTGTTTAGCTCTCTTAACATAACCCAATAGAATCAGCATACTTGCCAAGAGCCAGCACATGGCATTTCTGATTGTCCTTTTTATTCTCTTTTGCTTCACGTTCAATTCTTGTCCAGTCTCTCTAGGTTGTAAATGTTAGGGTATAAGTCCGGTGCATA
>CAZXYV010000364.1:0-2194 GCA_964645025.1 uncultured Dehalococcoidaceae bacterium
AAGTGGACCAGCGCGCAGAGAGTCGGGGCGCAGGTTACCAGGAAAGTCCTTTCCTAGCATTGTACTTTGTCTTTAAGTGCTATAATATTTTTATTACACCCGGGCGGAGTTTAATTGAAGACGATATTGGTAATATGTCTGTGCCTGCTGTCTCTACTTTCGGCTTATGGCTGCCAGCAAGGCGTAAGTTACGGGCCGGCCGCCGCGCAGTTGCTCCCCGTAACCATACCGTCTGACGCCAAACTGGTCAGTCTGTTTTTCGATGATGCCTTTTTAAACCAGTACGAGGTGGCTTTGCCGGTCCTCCGCCAGTACGATTTCCGGGCGACGTTCGGCGTTATCACCGGCAGCATCGGTAAAGGCCATGGCCTATGGAAATACATGGATAAAAAGAAACTTAAGGAGCTGGCCGGCTACGGTATGGATATCGCCAGTCATACCGTCAACCATGTCAGTTTAACGGCTAACCTGAAGGATAAGCAGCTGCGCCAGGAGGTTTTTAACTCTAAGGAAGCTCTCGAGGACATGGGCTTCAAAGTAAGCACCATGGTCTATCCTTTTTACGAATGGAATGACCGCGCTATCGCCTGCGTCACGGAAGCGGGCTATACCTGTGCCCGGGCCGGATGGTCGAATGAAAAAGCCTACGACCTCGCCTCCACCGACCCGAAGGCCAGGTATCACGTCTTTTCCTGGCAGATTTCCAACCAGGATATGGAGCAGTTCAAGCTCTACCTGAAAGAAGCTGGCCCCGATACGCTGGTGGGGCTGACCTATCACTTTATATCGGATACCGGCCCGGCGGCCACCTCCACGCCGGTAGCCAGCTTCAAGGCACAGATGGCATATCTCAAGGAAGCCGGTTATACCGTCGTGCCCTTGCCCCAGCTCTTTAGTAAATAAGCGATAACGAACATCAACCCGTGTCCTCAAGACGCAATCGTACTCTGGCTCTAACAAACCCTTCCGCGTTGACATACCGTCCGCACCTCTTTAAAATTAGCGTTAGTAGTGTTAATTATTTGTGGCGAGAATTACTGACTTAATGAGCAACTGCGGAATATAGCATATGAGTAGTTGCGCAATTGCGATTATGCATTTCACGGAGAAAGATGAAATACTGCGTTCTGATAATTGATGGCGCCGCCGGTCTGCCGCTACCAGAACAAGGCGGAAAAACATGCCTTGAAATGGCCGCTACCCCCAACCTGGACGCTCTGGCTACGGAAGGCTCGCTCGGGCTGGTGCGTACCGTCCCGCCGGGCATGGAGCCGGGTAGCGCCTGCGCCTGCATGTCGGTCCTGGGCTATGATCCGGCGGTCTATTACAAGGGGCGCGCCACCATCGAAGCCGGGAGCATGGGCATCGCCATCGGTCAGGGCGAGGCCGTCTTCCGCTGCAATCTGGTGACGGTTCTTGATGGTAAAATGCGGGACTACAGCGCCGGACACATCAGCAGCGACGAGGCGAAAGAGATAATCTTTACCCTCGACGAAAAACTAGGTAGCGATAAGGTAAAATTTTACCCCGGCGTAGGCTTCCGGCATATTCTGAAGCTGAAAGGACATGAGGATGCCCTCGAAGCCACCTGTACTCCACCCCATGATATCCCCGGTAAACCCGTGGCGGACTTTCTACCCAGGGGGAAGGGGAGTACCATCCTGCGCGACCTCATGGCGCGCTCGGAGGAGGTGCTTAAAAGCCATCCGGTGAATATCGCCAGAAAGTCCCGCAGCGAACTTCCCGCGACCACCATCTGGCTATTCTGGGGCAGCGGCCGGGTGCCGGCCATGCCGGCCTTTAAAAAGGCCTACGGTCTTAAAGCCGCCATGACGTCGGGAGTCGACCTGTTGCGGGGACTGGCTAAAATGTCGGGCATGACGGTACTTGACATAAAAGGAGTGACCGACGGACCCGATAGCGATAACGTCGCCCAGGCGGAAGGCGCCCTGGAAGCTTTGAAAAAGCATGACCTCGTGGTAATTCACATCGAGGCGCCCGATGAAGCCGGTCATGTCGGCGACATCAACGGCAAAGTGGGCGCTATACAAAAGATTGACACAGAAGTGGTGAGCCGTTTACGCTCATGGCGCGGCGACGACCGGCGCGTGCTTATCATGCCCGACCATCCCACGCCGATAACCGTCCGCACGCATACCGCCGACCCTGTGCCGTTTTTACTGTGGGGTAAAGG
>CAZXYV010000365.1:0-2187 GCA_964645025.1 uncultured Dehalococcoidaceae bacterium
AATGGCTTCTTCCGTATGGCAACCGAAGTCTTGATAGCTGTACCCCTTTTCCGCGAGTAATTTCATAACGGTGTCTTTGAGAACGCAACCCCGGTGGTCGCTGCCGATAGCAATACGCACGGGAATAACCTCCTGATAAAACTTAATTACATTATCATTCTCAAGCTCTAACTCGGGAATTAACCTCCCATTACCCCACCGCTGGATCCCCGCTTTCGCGGGGATGACAACCTTGTTTACTCGGGCTTACTCAGTCTATTAAGTACCTCACGTATTTCCAGCCAGCTAAGCCGCCCCTGCCGGATAAGCTGGGGCGGGATGACGGTCAAATCGATAATTGTGGACAGGTCGCGTCTCGTAAGCGGCCCCTGGTCGAGTATCAGGGCCACATTCTGGATATTATCGCCAAGCTGTACGGTAATCTCACCAACGGCGTAAGGGGTCGGCTTGCCGCTGATATTGGCGCTGGTCGTCGTTAGGGGCTTACCGACCTTCGCCACTAGTTGCAGCATGATTTTATTGTCCGGAATCCGTATCCCGATGGTATCGAGTCCGGCCACTAAAAGTGAAGGCACCGTCTCCTTTTTCGGGAGCACCAGCGTCAGCGCCCCGGGCAGGTAATGGCCGGCCAGATAGCGGGCGGCCTCATTGACCTGCGCGTAGTTGTCCGCTTCCTCGATGGAGCCCACGGCGATATGGATGGGATTGGAAAAGGAGCGTCCCTTGAGGTGGAAGACCTTCGCCACGGCGCGGGTATCCAGAGCGTTAACCGAAAAAGCGTAGCCGGTATCGGTGGGGCAAACAATGACTTCTCCCCGGTTTATCAGCTTGGCCGCGCGCTCGATTATTTTAATATCGGGACTGGCGGCGTCCACCTTTTCTATCTTCACGCTCACATTATACCCCTAACGGGGCGTTGGGAAAAACATTGAGGCGTAAATCGGAAAACTCGCCCCGCTGCAAACGGGCGTAGCCGGCGGCGGCCACCATGGCGGCGTTATCAGTGCAGAGCGAAAGTTTCGGAAAAAACACGTCGATACCCTTTTGTTGACAGGTCTCGGAAAAAACTTCCCGGAGCCGGCTATTCGCCGATACACCGCCGGTAACGCTGACCGCCCTGATTCCCCTCTCCTCGGCGGCGCGTAACGTTTTGGTGACCAGCACCTCCACGACCGCTTCCTGAAAGCTGGCAGCGATATCGGCCAGGGGTAAAGCCTCGCGGCGGGCCAAACGGTCTTTAAACATGTTGATGACCGCCGTTTTCAGGCCGCTGAAGCTGAAGTCCAGCGTCCGGCTTCTCAGCATAGGTCGCGGAAAGTTAAAAGCTTTGCGGTCTCCCTGCCGGGAAAGCTCATCGATCACCCGCCCGCCGCCGGTATTCCGATTGGCGTAGCCGATATCGAGGAACTTGGCCACTTTATCGAAGGCCTCGCCGGCGGCATCGTCCAGGGTGGTACCCAGCAGTTCGTACGAGCTGCCGTCATTAACGTAAAGGAGCATGGTGTGCCCGCCGGAGACGGTCAGGCAAACGTGGGGAAACGGTAGCTCGGGGTGGCTGAGACGGTTGGCGAAGATATGCCCTTCCACATGGTGGATACCGATGAGCGGTATCCGCCGCGCGTAGCTGATGGACTTGGCGGCCGCCACGCCGACCATCAGGCAGCCGATAAGCCCCTGCTTTGAAGAGACGGCAACGGCCCCGACGTCATCCAGGGTCTTGCCGGCGGAGTCCAGGGCTTCTTTAATGACATAGCCGATTAATTCCGTGTGTCTCCTGGCGGCGATTTCCGGCACGACGCCGCCGTATTTCTTCAACAAATCGAACTGCGTAGCGATGATGTTAGACAGTATCGCGGTGCCATCGGCTACCAGTGCCGCCGCGGTCTCATCACATGAAGTCTCGATGCCTAAAACCAGCATAAATACCTTTAGCTATAACCTGTATTTATTAACAAATACTTTTACCGTGGATTCTTTTAAATATAGCGGCGCCAGGGAAAGCGCATTATCAATTTCTCCCCGCGCCAGCCGCCGCGCCGCCAGGCGGGCCACTATCGCCCCGCCGGGTCTCGCCTCGATGCCGCTGACCTCCTGTCCCGATTCCCGTGACAATACCTCCGCCCGGGAAAGCGCCCCGGCACCGATAAGGACAACAGGTTCTTTAATCAGCGCCGCCAGACCATTAAT
>CAZXYV010000366.1:0-2176 GCA_964645025.1 uncultured Dehalococcoidaceae bacterium
ACCGCCCATTTAAGAATAATAGTCCACATCCTGTGTAAAAGTCATAAAACTATGGTTTAAACTATTACAAAACCATGACATTTCCAATTCCAATCAAGAAGGCATTTGAACTATTTTACGCAAGTGGGCCGGTATCTGCCCGGCCCTTGAATATGCCCCCGGGGCGCATCATAACATAAATGGCATAAGAATGTAATCTTTTTTCTGAAGATTATATAACAATGCAATTTTCAATGTGCGAAAATAGGCTGTTGATTTTATAGCAGGTTCTTCTCTGGTTTGAGGTATTGGCGAGAAAGCTTAAAATACAAGGTTGAGGTGCGAGTTTGTGGCTATTGATTTGAGGAGAAAACAAACAAAACGTTCTCTGTCATTTGAGAAAAAAGCCCTGGTAGTTTTGCTGCTGGCGTTAATGACCATCGCCCCGTTTCTGGCCGCCTCGCCTTCGGCCACGTCCTCTGCATCCGCAATCGTGTTGAGCAGCTCCGTCCAGGTCTCATTTCCGGCCTCAATAACGTTCGGCGTGAAAGCCCAGAGCGATGTTAACATCACCAGGCTCCGGTTAAATTACGTGGTAGACCACCAGGAATTTGCTAACGTCGTCAGCGAGGGCTGGGCGCAGTTCAGTCCCGCCCAATCAGTAAATACTCAATGGTCCTGGGACATGAGAAAGAGCGGCGGCCTGCCGCCGGGCACCCGGGTAAAGTACTGGTGGACTGCTCAAGATGCAGCTAATAAAACTTCAGAGACCAGCCCGGCCACGGTCTCGTTTGACGATAATCAATACAAATGGCAGTCCGTCACGAGCGGGCCGGTTACGCTGCTCTGGTATAACGGGAACCGGTAGTTTGCCGACGCGCTGATGACGTCTGCCCAGCAGGGGATGCGGAAAATCGCCCAGGACATCGGCGCCGAGCCCCAGGGACAGGTCCGTATTTATATTTATGCCAGCGCGCAGGATATGCAAAGCTCCCAGCTTTTCCCTCAGCAGTGGGAAGGCGGCGTCACTTTCGAGGGGTATGACGTTATTGCCATCGGCGTCCCGACAAGCCAGTTGAGCTACGGACAGGGCGCCGTTCCCCATGAACTGACCCACTGGGTTACCGGGCATCTGGTCTTCAACAGCTACGGGGCGGGATTGCCTACCTGGCTGGATGAAGGTCTGGCGACGTATATTCAAGACGAACAGGACTCGAACTGGTTGAATACAGCTATCCAGCAAAACAAGCTGATTTCTGTCCGGACGCTTTCAAGTCCGTTTTCGGCGATTGCCGAAGAGGCCTATATATCTTACGCCGAGAGCCATAGTATCGTATCCTACCTGATAAAGACTTACGGTAAAGATAAGATGCTCCAGCTATTGAATGTGTTCCACCAGGGGAGCGGCTACGATGATGCACTTAAAAAGGTCTACGGTTTTAACCAGGACGGCCTGAACAAATTATGGCTCCAGAGCATTGGCGTTAAGACGGCAGCCTTCCTCCCCCGGATAGAGCCGGTCCTGGCGGGCGTCATGTAATGACACTATATGGTTAACCGGAGGTCACCTTGAAATACCTTCCACATTTTAAGAAAAAATACCCTGAGCTGGCTATTCTGGTATTTAGCCTTATATTGCTGGTTGCGGTAGCCACATCCTGTTTAGGCGGTACTTCTTCGCAAACAGTCCGGGCCGGTGGCCAAGGCACGCTCAACCTGACGGATGACGGGCCTATCACCCTGGACCCCGCGCTGGCAGCCGAAGCGGGGTCCGGCGCCTATATACTCCAGATTTTTAGCGGATTGATGCGCCTGGATAATAATCTTCAGGTGACCGGCGATATCGCTCAAACCTGGGACCGGAGCACCGATGGCACAATATTCACCTTCCATCTCCGTCACGATGTGAAGTTCCACGATGGGAGGCAGGTTACCGCCGGTGATTTCAAGTATTCCTGGGAACGGGCGCTGAATCCGGCGACTCGGTCGACTACCGCCGGGACTTACCTCAACGACATTATGGGCGCGGCGGACATGCTCTCCGGAAAAGCATCATCATTGAGCGGCATTAAAGTCATCGACGATTACACCCTTCGGGTCACGATTGATGCCCCGAAACCGTATTTCCTTGAAAAGATGGCTTTCCCCACCGCCTTTGTCGTCGACCGGGCAAATGTGGAATTGGGGGGCCAGTGGT
>CAZXYV010000367.1:0-2151 GCA_964645025.1 uncultured Dehalococcoidaceae bacterium
CGGGTTATAGGCCAACCCGTCGGGGGTGGCATGTTGGTTGGCGGCATTCAAAAAACCAAATCCGATCGCATTAACAATAGCCTGGTTATCTATCGCATAGGAAAGTGCCTGTCTTACTGCCAGCTTAGAGAACGGTGAATCCGGGTGTACGGAATCGCCGGCTATTCCTACAATCCCAGCCGATGTTGTAGTAATATTGAATTTACCGGTTTTCTTAATGTCACTAGCATCTTGTTCCTTTAAAGGCAGTATCACGTCCGCTTCGCCCGCTAGGAACGCGGCTTTGGCAGTAACCTGGTCGGCCATTATAATGTAATGGATACCATCTAGATAAGGCTTCCCCTGCTGATAGTAGCCGTCCCACCTTTCGTATGTGACAGACACATTCCGTGTAAAATTAGTTAACTTGAATGGGCCAGCGCCCACTGGGTTAGTTAGAGCCCAATCCGTGCCATTTTTTTGAATGGCTGTTGGAGATACGATAAGCCCTGCTGCTTTAGCGATATCGGAGAGCAGTAGGGCCTCGAATTTGGTAAGGTTCAGCCGTACCGTGTAATCATTTATCACTTCGATTGATTTTAGATTTTTCAATTCCGGTCTAGGTCCTTTTGAATGAGCTTCCATATGTTGTTTTACGGCCTGGGCATTTAAGTCAGTACCATCCTGGAATTTCAGGTTATTAGGGATTGTAAAGGTGAATGACAGCAAGTCCTGGCTAAATTGACCTCCGGTAGCCAGGTATGGTATCGGGAATCCATTTTTGTCGTAAGTATAAAGAGGATCTATAGCTGGCTGTGAGAAGAGACTCTGGAATGTCGGGCTTGCTGCTACCGGATAACCAAAGTTATCCGGGTTTTGTCCTTCCACGATAAGCTTTAAGACCCCTCCCCGTTGGGGACCTGTTGGTGGGGTTGTTTGTAAGGTCGTCTTTGAGGTTGTTGGTGGGGTTGCCGGTGATGAGGTTGCCGGTGAGGTTGTTGGTGAGCCGCATCCGCTCAGAACAAGACTAGCCAGGATCAGGACCATGATTGCAAGGTACAACAGCTTTTTCATCGTACTCTCCTTTTTTTATCTTTTCCTTTATATACTATAGTGGGGGTGGTGGGAAGTTTAATCAACTATTACCAGTAATTGAATGTTGAAATTATATATGATATAATACTGCTATAATTTAATAGTGGTATTATATCATGCAAAGTATTGATTGTCAAGGTTTCCAACGAAAATTATATCGTATAAATAAAGCATTTGAAAAAATTTAAATATAGTGTGTTATTGTAGTATTATTAAATAGTCATATTTTAGAAACAATAACAATGATGGGATTGAAACTATGAGGAGCGAATTTCATTAAATGCGAAAAGAACTATCCAAGAAATCCCTTTTTTTATTAGGTATTATCGCACAGGAGCCGATTAACCCTTATACTTTGTATAAATTATTAAGTTACTCGAAGAGGAATCACTTAAGAAGCAAAACACCTGCGCAAACCGTTTTTAGCATCATAAAAACTCTTCACAGGCAACGTTTTATTTCCGGGGAAAGGCGGAAATATGGCCTTATGCCGGAAATGACTGTATATTCAATTACAAAAAAAGGTCAAGAAGTATTGAAGCGGAACTTGCTTTTTTACATTAGCTTTCCGGAGGACGTTCTCACAAATTTGGTTCTATCAGTAATTCTGCTAAGTGATTTAAATAAAGATGACGTTTTACAAGCGTTACATAAATATAGAGTTAACATGGAAGGGGAAATAGCAACAAGAGAGAAAGAAGCCTCGTCTGCTGGAGAAAAATTTCACTTAACGCGAAAAATAGCATTAAAGCACATTATAAACGTGGAACGAGTCAACCTGGATACGGTTAACGAGTTGATTAAGACCCTCGAAGCTAACCCGCAATTTAAACAGTCCCCGATACCCTGGTGGAGAGATGAATTTAATAAGGAAGATAGAAATGTAAACACGTCGAGACAATCGGATAGAAAAAGCTCCGGGCGGCGGGTCAGGGAACAGCTACCCGGTAGATCGGGCGCTACAACCAGGGTGATCAGGCAGGATTCCTAATTAGTGAATGGTTATACATAAAGGGAATCCCGGGTACATTAAGCCTCATCCGAAAGACACTGGTGTGACAGGTCATATAGAGGCTC
>CAZXYV010000368.1:0-2129 GCA_964645025.1 uncultured Dehalococcoidaceae bacterium
CTGCGCGAGGGAGAAGGCGTGGCCTCCAGCGTGCTGGACAGCTTCGGCATCACCCTTGAAAGGGCACGGGCCGAGGTCGCCCATATCTTGACGCAAAGCGCACCCCCCAGGGCCAGGGCGACCCGCTCTTCCAGCCGCACCCCGGCCCTGGACCAGCTGGGCACCGATTTGACGGAACAGGCCCGCAAAGGCAAACTCGACCCGGTTATCGGACGTCACAAGGAAATCGAACGGGTCATCCAGATATTGAGTCGGCGCACCAAGAACAACCCCGCCCTCATCGGTGAACCGGGCGTGGGCAAGACGGCCATCGTCGAAGGCCTGGCCCACCGCATCGTGGCCGGTGATGTCCCCGAGACTTTACAGGACAAGCGGTTGATAGCCCTGGACATGGGCTCGCTGGTGGCCGGGACCAAATACCGCGGCGAGTTCGAGGAGCGTCTCAAGAAAATCATTGACGAGATAAAGACGGCCGCCAACTGCGTGATATTCATCGATGAGTTTCATACCATGGTCGGCGCCGGCGCCGCCGAGGGGGCCGTGGACGCGGCCAATATCCTCAAGCCTTCACTGGCACGGGGCGAACTGCAATGCATCGGCGCCACTACCCTTGACGACTTCCGTAAGCATGTAGAGAGAGACGCCGCCCTGGAGCGCCGTTTCCAGCCGGTGCTGGTGGAAGAGCCTTCCGTGGACGATACGATGGAGATATTGCGCGGCATTAAGAGCCGCTATGAAGAACACCATAACCTGAAGATAAGCGACGAAGCATTAACTGCGGCGGCCAACCTGGCATCACGCTACATACCCGACCGCTTTCTGCCGGATAAGGCCATTGACCTGATTGACGAAGCCTCTTCCCGGGTAAGAATCAGGCACAGCACCATACCCATTACTTTAAGGCAGGCCAGGGAGCAGGCCGATAGCATCCGCAAGGACAAGGACGACGCCATGAAGACGCAGCAGTATGACTATGCGGCGGAACTGCGCGACCGCGAGCTGCAAATCGATGAGAAGAAAAAGAAGCTTGAAGACGAGTGGCGGAGCGAGCAGGAACACGAAGATGTGGTGGTCAAAAAGGAAGACATCGCCGAGGTGGTGAGCATGTGGATCGGCGTGCCGGTCGTGCAGCTCGCCGAGAACGAGACCAGCCGCCTGCTCAATATGGAAGAGGTGCTCCACAAGCGCATTATCGGGCAGGATGAGGCCATTATCGCTATCTCCAAGGCCATCCGGCGCGCCCGGGCGGGGCTTAAAGACCCCCGGCGGCCGATAGGCAATTTCATCTTCCTCGGGCCGACGGGCGTCGGCAAGACGGAGCTGGCCAGGGCCCTGGCCGAGTTCATGTTCGGCGGCGAGGATTCCCTTATCCGCATCGATATGTCCGAGTTCATGGAAAAGTTCGCGGTATCCCGCCTCGTCGGGGCGCCGCCAGGATACGTAGGGTATGAGGAAGGCGGGCAGCTTACCGAGGCGGTCAGACGCAAGCCTTATTGCTGCATACTCCTGGATGAGATTGAGAAGGCCCACGAAGACGTGTTTAATTTACTCCTCCAGATATTCGATGACGGCCACCTGACCGATGCCAAGGGGCGCCGCGTCGATTTCCGGAACAGCATCATCATCATGACCAGCAATATCGGCGCCGAGGACATCCTCAAGAGCACCATCATCGGTTTTGCCTCGCGCTCCGATGAGGCGAAATCCAGGGAGCGCTCTTACGAGAGGATGAAGGAAAACCTGCTGGATAAACTGAAGAAAAGGTTCAAACCCGAATTTCTCAACCGTATTGACGACCAGGTCGTGTTCCGCTCGCTGACCAAGGAACAGATACGCCAGATAGTTGACCTGAATCTGGTGAGCGTCGGCAAGCAGCTTATGGAGAAAAGTATCACCCTGCGTGTCACCGATGCCGTCAAAGACTTCCTCGGCGATAAAGGGTATAGCGAAGAATACGGGGCGCGGCCGCTACGGCGCGTTATCCAGAGCCTGGTCGAGGACAGGCTCTCCGAGGACCTGCTGCGCGGCAAGTTCCGGGCCGGCGATACCATCGTGGTCGACCTGGAAGGCGAGGAAATCGTCGTGCGTCCGGCGGAGGCCGTAGGGGCCCTGAGCACCGAAAGCAAGTA
>CAZXYV010000369.1:0-2116 GCA_964645025.1 uncultured Dehalococcoidaceae bacterium
CCTGCTCGATGGGCAGGCGGCGCTCCGGGGCTTTCTCAATAAGACTCTCTACATCCCCGCCGGGCATGAGCGGAATAACGATATAAGGCTGGCCCTTCTCCTGCCCTATATCATAGATGCCGACGATATTGGGATGGTCGCCGAGTTTTCCCATTACCTGGGCTTCCCGGCTGGCGCGCAGGCGGGTGGCGTCATCCAGTCTCTCGGTCCTGATGAGGGCAAAGGCGACATCCCGGTCAAGGAGGGTATCGTGGACGAGGTAGACCCTCTTCCTGCCTCCCTCGCCCAGGAACTTCTTCACTTCGTAACGGCCACCAGCAAAAGAGGTGGGCACGGGCGACGGCGGTGGTGGCGCTGAGGGTGGTGGAGTCGGTTTTACCAGAGGCCGGCCGCATTTACCGCAGAATTCATTACCTGGAGGATTCACTTGTCCGCATTGGAGGCAAGTTACCTCGGCAATGAGCGACTGAAAACACCCTCCGCAGAACGCCGCTCCTTCGCGGTTTTCGTATCCACACTTCGGGCACTTCATCAGGCATGCCCTCCTAGCAAGCTAAAGTCTATGACCATCAGGCAGGAATGTCAAGCCCTGCAGGATGGCACAAGATGACGAATCGTGACTGGTCAGTAAGACAAATCAACATTTACTTATTTAGTAACAAGGTGAAGCTAGGGTATCAATAAGCTGGATTTTTCAAACGATGTTTAGTCTAAATCTTGAATGAACAAGAGAGCAATTGATAGAATTAGAAAGATATCGTGGAGTTGAATTATGCCTGCTACTAGAGAAAGAGAGAAACAAAAGAAAAATCAACCGGGGTGGGAAGATAGAAGTGGAAAAAGAAGGTAAGTTAAACAATATAGTGTATGTATTTTAGAACCCAATACTAAATGAGGATAATGAAAATGACAGATTCAAAGGAATTTAAGGAGCAATCACAAATAATAAGTCAACTCTTCAAGAAAGAGAAATGGACAGATGCAAGAAAATTCATTCTTGAATTGCTGAAGAAGGACCCGGATAGCCATTGGTTGCTAGCACAACTCTCGGAGACATACTACGAAGATAGAAGTTATGAGAAAGCTCTGGAATACATAATACAGGCAAAAAAAATTGCTCCACGGTGTCCTCTTGTTTTATGGGACTATGCCGGGACACTTGATATGCTGGAAAGAAATGAGGAATCTTTGCGAGTATATAAGAGCCTAATACGAAGAGGTATTTATCATATCGCCTATGGAGAATGCGGTGAAGGTATTCGGGCTGCTAGAAGGATGATCAATGATTGCCGGTATAGGTTAGGGCTTTTATACGCCGATATTGGTAAATTCAAATTGACCAGCAAGTATATTAAAGAGTACATCGCCAGCCGTAGTCTAAAAAGCCCTAGTACATATAATCTTAATGAAGTAAAGAAGCAGCTTGCATTAATTGTAAAGGGTAAAAATCCGCGTAGCTGTTGAAGTAAAAAGCATGTTCGGGAGGTACCTCATGCTCAAGACCTTTCCAGCCTTCCAGCTATTGACATCATCGCTATTTAATCATAAGATTACTCATTAATTTCTTATGGGAGTCCTTCATCTGAAAAACGTCCATCAGGCCTATCCAGAGCGGAGCCGAAGGGACCACCTGACCGGCACGTCTCTGATGACCAGCGCTAACGGCACTTTGCTGGGTACGCCCAGGTGTAACTTTTT
This sequence comes from uncultured Dehalococcoidaceae bacterium, assembly GCA_964645025.1. Classification (GTDB taxonomy): domain Bacteria; phylum Chloroflexota; class Dehalococcoidia; order Dehalococcoidales; family RBG-16-60-22; genus Fen-1077. Next base: position 1,699 of record CAZXYV010000369.1, read on the forward strand.
CTAAGACCTTTAGTTTTTCATGATGGTTCGAATCCCCCTAGCTTCCGGCTATTGACACCATCGCTATTTAGTCATAAGATAACTCATAAATCGTTATCATCGTTAAAGTCGTAACATTCATTAAAAGCGCGGGGTGTGTGAGGAAAAAACTATTTTCTATATTACTAGCGTTAGAACCGCCGCGATAAGGCCTCCAGGCTCATCTACTACAGTGACCCTATCCTGGGCACGACGTAGATATCCGGCGGCTCCACAATGACCCGGAAATAGCGCTGACCGGTTTAAAAGTAACTTTATTCCTTGGTTTACTTTCTCTTATAGCCACGCTATTACTCAACGTAGATTACGCAGCCACGTCACAATAGCTTGAAAAGTGACCCGAGACTCGTATTGTGATTCCGTAACAATGCTTTTCTGT
>CAZXYV010000370.1:0-2102 GCA_964645025.1 uncultured Dehalococcoidaceae bacterium
CAGAAATATCGAAGCGCCTTAATATTGCGCCGGCAAGCGTAACCGAGATGCTGAGGAAGCTGGCAGATAGTGGTCACGTAAACTATTCACCATATCAAGGGGTGACTCTCACTCTAAAGGGTCTCGAGATGGCGGAGAAGATGACCAGAAAACACAGGCTTCTGGAAAGGTTTCTGCATGACATGTTGAGGATTGGAAACGATAAAGTCCACAAGGAAGCCTGTGCCATGGAGCACGCATTGTCGGATGAGACGGAACGGGCTCTTTGTCAGACCTTGAAATCACCAGGTAAATGCCCTGATGACGAAAAGGTTATTCCACCATGTGATCTTGGTTTTTCCAGTTGCGACGAGTGTCGAAAATGGGATGGAAGTAACCTGGAAGAAGTGGGCAAAAGAGATGCCAGCGTAATTTCAGTGAGCGCATTAAAAGAAAATCAGGCAGGCACAGTTGCCTTCATAAGAGGGGATAACAAAGTGCTCAGGAGATTACTGGACATGGGCCTGACACCGGGAACCAGAATAAATGTCACCAGAATTGCGCCGCTCAAAGGGCCGGTGGAAATAGCCGTAAGAGGTTCAAAACTGGCACTTGGGGATGAGATAGCCTGCAACGTCTTCGTCAAGAAGACGGCTGAAGAACACAGAGGTCTTTAGTTGGCTGATATTTTGTCATGCCATCAGGATATTCCCGGGGGAGGGAAAAGACAAAGGCAGAGGCACGGATATCGGCACGGACGGCAGTTGACTATCGCCCTTGCCGGCAACGCCAACGTCGGCAAGAGTGTCCTTTTTAATCAGCTAACCGGGTCACATCAAACCATCGGTAACTGGCCCGGGAAAACTGTGGAAAGAGCCACAGGTCTGCTATATGTCGATGGGTACGACGTAACGGTGGTTGACCTGCCCGGAATCTACTCTTTGTCTACCTTCTCCTTGGAAGAACTGGTCTCGCGGGAGTATATCGCTCATGATAAGCCTAACGTAATTATCAATGTTATCGGCGCCCCGGTTCTGGAGCGCAATCTCTTCTTTACCCTGCAACTGATGGAGATGGATGTGCCGCTGGTCGTTTGTCTCAACCAGATGGATATCGCCGAGGGCAGGGGAATAGCGGTAGATGCCGTTAAGCTGGAATCAATATTGGGCGTATCGGTTGTGCCGACGGTAGCGGCAAAGGGACAGGGAGTCCGTGAGCTGATTGAAACTGCCCTCAAAGTAGCCGAAAAAAGTAATGAACCTAAGAGGAATACCATCAGGTTTGGGGATGGGGTAGAAGCCCATATAGAAGAGCTAACCGGATTAATTGAATCAGAACAAATTAATCTGGAGTACCCTCCACGCTGGTTAGCTATCAAGCTGCTGGAAGGCGATACCGGTATTAAGGAACTGGTAGGCAGCAAGTCGGAAAAAATAATCAGGGCATCCGAGGCTCTTGCAAGGCAGATAGAAAATGCGTACCAGCAGCCCGGCTTCACCGTGATTGCCTCGGAGAGATATGCGCTCGCCAACCGGATTTCCCGTGACGTTCAGAAGCAAGAGACGGTAAAGCTCAAATTTACCGACCGGTTAGACCGGTTAGCCACACATAAAGTATTCGGGTATGTTATTTCCTTTGCCGTGATAGCCGGGTTACTCCTCTGGACATTCACCGTGGGAGACTTTCTTTCCGGGTTGTTGACCAGTGTCTTCGGCTTCTTTCAGCCGGTGGACCCGCAGGTAAGCGGAACCATCTGGAGTATTGTCTGGAATGGTATGTTCGGAGGGCTGGTGGCTGGAGTAACCCTGGTCATACCCTATGTTATACCATTTTATTTTCTTTTAGCTGCCCTGGAAGACTCCGGCATCCTGACGCGGGTTGCCTTCATGCTGGATAGCGCCATGCACCAGATGGGGCTGCACGGCAAAGCCATCATACCGCTAATACTGGGTTATGGCTGCAATGTGCCGGCTATATACAGCACCAGAATCATGGGAACCCGGCGCGAGCGGTTACTGGCAGCATTTGCCATTACTTTTTCTCCATGCACGGCCAGGACTATCATCATCTTCGGCCTTGTCGCCGCATTTATAGGTATCCCGTGGGCACTGGCGCTCTATGTG
>CAZXYV010000371.1:0-2102 GCA_964645025.1 uncultured Dehalococcoidaceae bacterium
AGGGACTAAGGGAGATTTTGTCTTAGCCACGCATTGTGCTATAATTTTCCCGTACGTTTTTCTTTTTAAACTGAAACTCTGATGCTCAAGCAAATAATCACTGAACTTATTAAAAAAGCCGTGACCGAGGCGCAAAAAGCCGGTAAGCTGCCCGATGTTACTCTGTCCGATGTGGTCATCGAAAGGCCGCAAAAAGCCGAGTACGGCGACTACGCTTCCAGTATTTCTTTAAAGCTGGCGCGGGCCATCGGCACCAGCCCCATGACCATCGCTAAAGAAATCGCGGCGTTTATCCGGCCATCGGAAGAAATCGAAAGCGTCACCGTGGCGCCGCCGGGGTTCATCAACTTCACCCTGAAAAGCGACTGGCTGAGGCGGCAGGTGGATACCATCCTGGAGCAGGGAGGCGCTTGTAGTGATATCGATATAGGCGGGGGCAAGCGGGTACAGATAGAGTTCGTCAGCGTCAATCCCACCGGCCCGCTGCACGTGGGGCACGGGCGGGGGGCCATCCTGGGTAGTGCCCTGGCCAACATCCTCACCTCCGCCGGCTATAAAGTGGAAAAGGAATATTACATCAACGACGCCGGTAATCAGATAGCCACCTTCCGCCACTCACTTTTAGCGCGCTATCAGCAAGCTACAGGCAAGGAAACCGAGATGCCTGACGACGGCTATGTCGGCGAGTACATGGTCGAGCTGGCGAAGGAAATCATCACCGAACATGGTAAAAAGCTCCACAAACTGGACGAAAAAGGTCTGGAAATTCAGCTGGGAAAAATCGGGCTGGCAAAGATGATAGGCCAGATTAAGGCCGACCTCGAACTCCTCGGCGTGACCTTCGATGTCTGGTTCAGCGAGCAGAGCCTTTACGACAATAAACAGTTCGATACCGCCATGGCCTTAATGAAGCGGGGCGGCTATATCGCCGAAAAGGAAGGCGCCACCTGGTTCGTCTCCACCGCCCTCGGGGAGGACAAAGACAATGTGGTAGTACGTACGGACGGCACGCCCACCTACTTCGCGGCCGATATCGCCTACCACTATAATAAGTTCATCGAGCGCAAGTTCGATAGCGTTATCGATATCTGGGGGGCCGACCACATGGGGCACGTTTCCCGGATGAAGGCCGTGGTCAGCGCTTTAGGCATCGAGCCGGAGCGCTTCACCGTTATCATCTCGCAGATGGTCACGCTGCGGCGCGGCGGCGAGGTGGTGAAAATCTCCAAGCGTAGCGGCGACATCATCACCCTGAGGGAACTGGTGGAGGAGGTGGGTGCCGACGCCTGCCGCTTTTTCTTCCTGTCCCGCACCGCCGATGCCCAGATGGACTTCGATATGGAGCTGGCCAAGAAGCAGTCGGCGGATAACCCCGTCTATTACGTCCAGTACGCCCACGCGCGTATCGCCAGCATATTGCGGCTGGCTAAAGAAAGAGGGATGGAAAACATCGACGGCGACGTCTCTTTATTAACGACCGAGCCGGAGCTGACGCTGATACGCAAGATGCTGCTCCTGCCGGAGATAGTCGAAACGGTAGCGCTGACGCTGGAGCCACACCACCTGACCTACTACGCGCAGGATTTAGCTACCGTTTTCCACGCTTTTTATAGAGAGTGCCGGGTGGTCACCGACGATAAGCGCCTGACGGGGGCGCGGCTAAAGCTGGTGAAGGCCGCCAAGCTCGTGCTGGGCCGGACGCTCAACCTCATGGGCATGACGGCACCCGAGAGAATGTAAAAAAATACAGTCATTGCGAGCGAAGCGAAGCAATCCCATACTATGAGTCAAGAATATAACGAATAATACCTGCAGCGGTAAGAAAACAAAGATAGGGATTGCCACGTCCTTCAGCGGAAGGACTCGCAATGACACCAGAGGGGAGATAAGTGAAAAAGCGTGTCTTTTCCGGCATCCAGCCGACGGGAAATATTCATATCGGTAATTACCTTGGAGCTACCAAACACTGGGCAGCGAAGCAGGACATCTATGATAATATATTCTGCATCGTCGACCTGCATGCTATTACCATCCCGCAGGACCCGAAGGTCTTGAAAACCAAAATACGCGAGGTTACAGGTTTATTGCTGGCCGCCGGCATC
>CAZXYV010000372.1:0-2099 GCA_964645025.1 uncultured Dehalococcoidaceae bacterium
CCGTGACGTTACTGTCCACCTTACAGTCCTCACCCATAATAACGCCCACGTCTATCGCCGGGTTCTCACCGTTTATCCTGACCTCGCTCTGACCTCCGACGGCGGTAAAACGCCCCTTGATAACGCAGCCTTTATCGATAACGGAATCGCTGATGATACACCCCGTACCGATGTGGACATCATCACCGATAACGCTGTTCTTAATCTCGGTAAACGAGGAAATCACGACGTTATCGCCGATGCTGGTAGCCGGCATGATGCAGACATGAGGCCCGATATCGCATCCCGACCCGATGACCACCGGCCCGTGTATCGAGGAGCCGCTTCTGATGACCGTACCCTCCCCGACTGCCACGTTCCCCTTCAGGAAAACGCCGGCCTCGATAGTGCCACCCAGGCTCACCCCGCTATTTTTCAAGATGGCATTATTCAGGCTGATGACGTCCCAGGGGTAAACGATATCGAGCCAGGTACCATCGGTCTCCAGGGCTTTGATGGTATCGCCGGCAGCTATCATGTTGTTCAGGACATCCGGAATATCGAGTATATCCCCGGCAAACTGGAAAATATCCCGGTTAAAAGCGTAAATTCCGGTATTGACCAGATTGCTTACCGTCTCCTTTGGTTTTTCCAGAATCCCCTTTAGTTCACCGCCTTCGATATTCACCACCCCATACCGTAGCGGATCGCTGACCCTTTTTACCAGCACGGCGGGCGGTTTTATCTGGATAAAGTCGGCGATGGTACTGGCCTCAATCAGGTTGTCTCCGGGCAGGATGAGGAACTCATCCGCCGTTTTATTCCTGACCCTGGCCAGGGCGTGGGCGGTGCCCAGCTGCGTCTCCTGGGTGATATAGGTTATCTCAGCGCCGAAACGTTCCCCGGCACCCATGTAATCATAGACCTGCTCTTTCCGGTAGCCGACGACACAGATAATATCCCGGATACCGGCCGTCACCAGGGACTCGACGACGTACTGGAGTATGGGCTTATCCGCGATGGCCAGCATGGCCTTGGGCCGGGTAAGCGTAAACGGCCTGAGCCTCTGCCCCTCCCCCGCCGCCAGAATTACTGCCTGTTTCATAAGCCGCTCCTTCAGGGTGAATCTATCAGGATGAACCCTTCCGGGTAAACCCTTAAAAAATCCTGGAACCTGGCTTGATTACTCCGTGGGCTAAAGCCCCGGGGCCGATAAAGGCCTTATCGCCGATGATACTGCCGACGTTGATAGATGCATTGATACCGGTCTCTACATTATCGCCGATGATTGCCCCCAGCTTGCGGCGGTGCGTATCGATGCCGGCGACGCTAATATCGCCCTTGTCCAGCCTGAGATTGGCAATCTTGGTGCCGGCGCCCAGGTTGCATCCCTCGCCGATGACGCTATCGCCCACGTAGTTAAAGTGCGGAATCTTGCTGCCTTTCATGACGATGGAGTTTTTAACCTCTACCGCCGCGCCGATATGACAGCCGTCGCCGATGGCGGTGGCAGCCCGGATATAGCAGTTAGGCCCGATAGCGCACCCCTCCCCGATAACTACCGGCCCCTCGATGTAAGCGCCGGACTTGATGACCGTGTCTTTGCCGATGGCTACGGCCCCTTTCAACACGACGTTCTCTTCCACTGTGCCGAGGTTTTGCGGTTCGAGGCCGGCCAGCATGGACTCGTTGGCCCGCAGTAAGTCCCACGGGTAGCTCAGGTCCAGCCACGACTTTATCTCCTGGTAGTGAAGACCGTTTTCCGTCCCCATCAGCAACTGTAAAGAATCGGTTATCTCGTATTCGCCCCGCGGCGATTTCTCCGTCCTCGCTATCGCCTCGAATATTTCCGGGGTAAAGAGGTAAAGCCCGGTGTTGGCCATGAGGCTGGGAGGCGTTTCTGTTTTTTCAAAAATATTGACCACTTTGCCCCCGTACAGCTCTACCATGCCAAGGCCGCGCGGGTCTTTGACCTCGATAACGCTCATGGTGTTATGTTTTTTATTTTTTAAGCGCCGGATGTCCTCCCGATTGATGATGACATCGCCGTTGATGACCAGGAAGTTGCCGTCAACCGTGCCTTCTACCATCCTGCTTCCGTCGGCTGTTCCCAGCTGTTT
>CAZXYV010000373.1:0-2098 GCA_964645025.1 uncultured Dehalococcoidaceae bacterium
CCGGCGGCGCTGCCCATCAAATAGACCGCGGTCGGTCCGGCGGCCGTCCAGACAAATCCCCCCGCGCCTGACCCGACGATGATGCCAATATCCTCGGCGGCGCCATAGATTCCCATGGCCGTACTTTGCCAGTAAGCCGGCACATTGTTGGATAGCAGGGCCACCGCCGCCGGGGTAAACATGGCAAAGCCGATATTACATATAATGACCATCACAATCAGTAGCACATATTCCTTGGCAAAGGCCAGCCCCGCCAGACCCGAGGCAGATAACAGGAGACCTACCATCATTAATACCTTTTTATCCTTGCGGTCAGCCAGTCTCCCCAGGGGGATAAACAGCAGCGTGCTGACACCACCGCCGATAAAAGTGAGAATACCGACCTGTGTCGCTTTCACTCCGACCACCTGCGTCGCCAGTAGCGGCATAAAGGAGTTGACACCTATCCCCATAAAAAATAGCGCGGCGATGATACATTGAAAGACGACCGGACGATAGTTAACCGCCGGCCTGACCGCGCTGGTGGGATGGGAAAAAGCGCGAGTCTCTAACTTCGGTACTGGTTTCCGTAAAGGGATATTTCTCAGCCCGGTGATTACCAGGACGCCCGCCAGAACCGAAAGGCCGACCGATATATAGAAGTCCCAGTTATAACCCCGGCTATCCGCCACGAAGCCGCTGGCCAGCGAACCCAGGCTGCGGGCCACCGTCAGGAAGGTCATAAAGACGGCAATAATCGTAGCTTTATTCTCCAGGGTGGCCGTATTGCCGATATAGCCGCGGGCCGGCCCGAAGATGGCCGCCCGGATGATTCCCCAGAACAAGAAAATGAGAAAAAGCGCCGGAACGCCGCGGGTGAAAACGAAGCAAAGCACCAGCGGGGCGCAGAGAAACGTCCCCACGCTCACGGGAATTTTGAGGCCTATCTTATCGGCCAGCCAGCCACCGGAACTCTCGCCGAGTACCATCCCCACCATACTCGCTGCCAGCATCAGTCCTATCAGCGAGGGAACGACATCGATAGAGTTAAGGAAAAGGGGCAGAATGGGGTTCAGGATAGCCATAGCCATGTTGGCCAAACCCATGATAACGAAGATAATAGCCAGCTCACTATTGATGAGTCTCTTCATGAAATTGGGGTTTAACTCCTTGTGTCAGGTTAATCTCTCCGGAAAGTTTGGGTACATCTTCAGGATAATATAAGTATAAATGGGTGCACCTTAACTAAGCAAGACTAGTGGCAACTTGGTCTGTATCTTGGCTTATAAATTGACTTGACCTTCGGGCAATGTTATCATACTTTTAGTAGATAAATTATTATGTCAGATTGGCACCTGTAAACGAGATGTCCGCGCTAGGTGAACTCAACCAGCAGATAGCGCTTTGCCGTAAGTGCGATATCGCCAAACTCCGTACCAAAGTCGTACCCGGCGAAGGGGCGGAGGATGCGGCAATCATGTTTATCGGCGAGGCGCCCGGCTGGCACGAAGACCAGCAGGGACGTCCCTTCGTCGGCCAGGCGGGCCAGTTCCTGGAAATATTGCTCGCCTCCATCAATCTTAAGCGCCACCAGGTATTCATCGCCAATGTCATCAAGTGCCGCCCACCTGATAACCGCGACCCCCTCCCCAACGAGATACAGAACTGCGGTCCCTGGCTGGACCGGCAGATTGAGCTTATCAAGCCTAAAATGATTGTTACCCTGGGGCGCTACTCCATGGCCAGGTACTTCCCCGGTAAGAGCATCAGCAAGATTCACGGCACGGCGCAAAAGCACGCTAATATCATCTACTTTGCCATGTACCATCCGGCGGCTGCCCTCCACCAGCAGAGCCTTAAAAAGGACATCGAGGCCGATATGCTCAAGATTCCGAAGGTGTTAGCTGAAGCCAGTAAAGTGGAGGAGGTCAAACTTTCCACCGAAGGCGGGCAGCAGTTAAATATGTTTGAGGTTTAGTGTTATGTCAAGATTCAGGCTAAAAGTCATTCCCCTCGGGGGACTGGGTGAAATCGGCAAGAACATGATGTTAATCCAGTATGATGAAGACATCATCATCATCGACGCCGGCCTCATGTTCCCGGAAGAAGACATGCTCGG